>JBDRIZ010000134.1:0-3827 GCA_043815525.1 Candidatus Woesearchaeota archaeon | reverse complement strand
TTTTTTTCTTTTCAGCCATTATTGTGGTTTCTCTTTTGACTTTTTTGGCTTCTCTTTCTCGAGTTTTTTCATTACATCAGGTTTTTCGTAAATGTAGAAAAGGACATCTGCTTTTTGCTCTCCGTAGCTTGGATTTACCTGTCTTATGACTAAAAGGTCTGCGTTTGCCTTCATTGCAGCAGCTACCTGTTTCTTGAGCTCTTCTTTTGAGGGAGTCGCGTGTTCATAAGTGAGCACTGCCCTTACTTCCTTTCTGGAAAGGAAATCATTTTTCTTCTGCTCTGTTATCTGCAGGTTCATCGTACTTTTATTGCGTATTCTCCTTTTGTCTCTATTCCGATTTTCTTCGCTATCTCGCTTTTTTCCGGCTCGATTACGAAAAGCCTGCCCTGCCATGAGTTCGAGAACTGGTTTCCTTTGCAGTTAAAGCATTCGCTGCCCTCAACAAACATCTTGCATTTCTTGCAAACTTTTTTCTTGCTCATTTTGCTTCAAGCCACTCGAGTTTTCCAAGGCCTTGCTGCCTCATTGTCAGCCCAAGCTTTGGGTTTGTGACTTCCTTGAATGACACTGCTATGACCCTTGCCTTGCACTTGTCGCCGACTTTCAGTGTTTTTTTCCCCTCCTTTCCGACAAGTGTCTTGTCTTTGCTAAATGAGACAAAGTCGTCCATTGTCTGTGATATGTGTATCATCCCATCGATTGGGCCCATGTTTATGAATGCGCCGAAATCCGCGATATCCTTTATCCTTCCATAGACTATTTCCTGCAGCTCTGGCTTGAAGGTCAAGAGCTCGAATGTTGTCTCATAGTACTGCGCTCCGTCTCCTGCGATTATCACGCCTTCCTTTATTTCGGTGACTTTTGAAACGTCGATTATTATTCCCAGGTCCTTGTCTATGTAGCCAGAGTACTTCTGCTTTATCCTGGCAAGCACTGCTTCCTCCACAGGCATGTCGAATAGTTTTGGAGGAACCCTTATGTGGTCCATTATTTCGGTTTTGTAAAACATATTATTTTAACTCCAGGTGATTTTTTTGCCGCAACACTACAACAGCGACATTTTTTTCCTTAAGCCTCTTTTTTAGTTCCCTGTCTTGTGTTGCTACTATAAAAGATTTGCTGTTCGCAATCTCGACCGTAAGCGCGTCAACGCTTTTATTTTTTTCTGTTTCAATCACTTCGATTTTCTTTTGTTGCACTATTTGCAGGCCAAGCCTTGCTGCCTCCCTGCTTTTTCCTTTCTGTTTCTCTGTTATCGATTTCAGCTCGTCCAATGTCTTGTCGAGCACTGCCAGGCAGTATTTCTGGTCGACTATCCTGTCGAGTTCGCTGAAGATATCCACACTGAATGTTCCTGGTATCAAAAGGAAGTTTGTGTCCAGCAGGACCGTCTTCATACTTTTGCGTTTTAGGGGTAGTTTATAAAGCTTTAGCAACTCTGCGCCGGAAGTCTTGGCAGGCCATCCAGTTTCAACCTGTATCTGGTGATTTCTGCCTTGATAATTACCCAATTAAGATACGCAAGTTCGTAAATATCTCATTTTCCACCAGTGTGTTTCACTGGTGGTTCGATTTACGCTCAAGTGGAAAATGAGAACAAGAAAATCGAAGCGAGCATACCACCAGTCTATTTGACGCGGTCGATCTTCTTTGATTGCTAAAAAAAAGTTTTATAAAGTCCGCGCCTTTTGTTCTAAACGCATGAGGAAGTTCAAGTCTACTGCCGAGATAAAAGTTCATAAGACCATAATAGAGCAGGTTATCGGCCAGGATGACGCTGTGAAGGTCATGAAGAAGGCTGCTGGACAGCGCAGGCACGTGCTTTTGATTGGCGAGCCAGGAACTGGCAAGTCGATGCTCGGCCTTGCACTTGCTGAGATGCTTCCAAAGGAGAAGCTAAAAGATGTTCTTAGTTTTCCGAACCCAAACGATGAGAACACACCTTTAATCCGTGAGCTTCCTGCAGGACAGGGTAGGGATTTTGTGAATCGGGCAAAGATGCAATCCATGTCTTTCTTTCGCAACCAGAACATCATTATGTTTATCCTTCTGATTATTGCCATGATCACTCCCTGGTGGGCAAGAAGCTACTATAAGTCAGACATCATGTTCGCTGCTTTTTTTCTTGGCGGAATGCTTTTCCTTGTGGCATTCCTGATATTCATAAATATTGGCAAGCGCATGGCTAATCCCAGAGTGCAGGTGCCAAAAGTCATTGTGGACAATTTCAAGAAGAAGACCTCGCCCTTCTACGACGCAACTGGCGCCCATGCAGGAGCGCTTCTCGGAGATGTGCTTCACGATCCGTTCCAAAGCGGTGGTCTTGGGACTCCAGCTCACGAGCGTGTTGTCGCTGGCATGATTCACAAGGCCAACATGGGTGTGCTTTTTGTTGATGAGATAGCTACTCTGCAGCCTTCCACGCAGCAGGAGCTCTTGACAAGCCTGCAGGAAGGCCGCTATGCAATCACAGGCCAGAGCGAGCGAAGCGCAGGAGCGATGGTAAGGACTGAGCCTGTTAGCTGTAGCTTCATTCTTGTTGCTGCCGGAAATCTTGAGACTGTGAAACATATGCACCCTGCGCTGAGGTCAAGGATAAGGGGTTATGGCTATGAGGTTTTCATGAAGGAGACAATGAAGGACACTGAGGAGAATAGGGACAAGATTGCAGTTTTTGTTTCACAGGAGGTCGTAAAGGACAAAAAGATTCCTCATTTTTCAAGAGATGCTGTAATGGAGATAGTGCAGCAGGCCCGCCGCATGGCAAATCGGAAGGGCCATCTTACACTTCACTTAAGGGAGCTTGGCGGCCTGATAAGGGCTGCTGGCGACATTGCGCAGGAAGAGAAGGCAAGTCTTGTGCAGGTGGAGCATATCTTGAAGGCCAAGACTGTTGCGCGCTCGCTGGAGCACCAGATTGCTGATACCTATATTGAGCGCAAAAAAGAGTATGAGATAATTGTCACAACAGGAAAGCGTGTTGGCAGGGTGAATGGCCTCGCAGTTATCGGGACAGCAGATACCTACTCAGGTATCATTCTGCCTATAGAAGCTGAGGTAACCCCTGGTGGAAAGGAAGCGCAGTTCATTGCGACAGGGCAACTTGGAAAGATTGCAAAAGAGGCTGTGAAGAATGTGTCTGCTATAATCAAGGCTTATTTTGGAGAGGACATAAAAGGCCAGTATGACATATATGTTCAGTTCCTGCAGACTTATGAGGGTGTTGAAGGAGATTCTGCAAGCATTGCTGTCGCCGCTGCAATCATCTCTGCGTTAAAGAAAGTTCCTGTCAGGCAGGATTTTGCCATGACTGGCAGCCTTTCTGTAAGAGGAGAGGTCTTGCCTGTGGGTGGGGTCTCTTCCAAGGTTGAGGCAGCAATAGATGCAGGAATCAAGAGGATTATTGTGCCTAGCCAGAATATGAGGGATATTGTTGTTGAGGAAAAGAAACTCTCCAAGGTGCAGGTTATCCCAGTGCATAGTATAGTTGAAGTTCTAAAAGAAGCGCTTGACTGGTCTGGCAAGGAAGATATTCTGAGAAAGATTACGGGAAAGAGGTAAACCGATAAAATCACTGGTGTTACGAACCTCTCTAATGTTTTTTGAGCCGAGGAGTTTCCTCTCCTTGCGAAGTGTTTGAGGAAACCAGTACTCCTGCAAACGAGTTGATTGCAGAAGGTATTCGTACGTGGAAAGCTTAGAGGAGCGCTCTAAGCTCTAAGAATGGGTTCTTATTTTGTTGTTTCCATGTTGTTATCAAACTCATCATGACTTCGTTGGCGGTTGTTCCCTTTTCGTTTCTTAGTGTTCCTGTTATCTTTCTG
>JBDRIZ010000133.1:0-2558 GCA_043815525.1 Candidatus Woesearchaeota archaeon | reverse complement strand
TCTTCACCAGGTACTGAGCATCAGAGGCTGTGCCAGCCATAGTGACAGCTATGTAATCATTCAGCAGATGAATCTTCTGAGTCTTCTTGTGAGCTATCAGATAGCCTGCTGTTGCGCGCCTGTCAGCAGCAAGAATAACAGCGTCCTTACAGACAATGCCCACTGTTGTCGTACCGGTTTTTATTATATTTTCTTCGTTCATTTTCATAAACCTAAGAACTCATTGAGCCCATGGAATAGTACTTTGGTATTTAAAGGTTTCGAAAAAAATTATTAAATTTGGACAGTATCCAGGCATTATGCTCTTTGAAGAGCTCATGAGGCATCCAGAGAAATACAAGAAAGCAGAGTGCAGTGGCACCAGCTTCACATATCAGGTGCTCTTTTGTGGAACAGCATACATTGTCAGCACGTCAAACACACTGTCAGAACTAAAACAGATGTACTGCGTTTTCCAGGACAGGAAATTTTTTGGACTGCAAAGGTACATGGTCCCAAAGATGAGGGCTGAAGTGCAGGCCAAGAGGCTGCAAAAGCTTAATGGAAAGCACGCACCAAGAATTCTTGCATATGACGACTGCAAAAAATACAGCGAACACTACGAAGGGGGGAAAGTCAGTGCAGGAAGCGTGATTAGGAGACAATCAAGACCTGTTATACTAAGAGAATTTGTTAAAGGCAGGAACATCCTTGACACACCATTTAAGAATTGGACTTTAGATGCTGCTGTTGACTCAATTAAGAATATCCACGCAGAAGGAATAATATTTGACCCGCACATAAAAAATCTTGTCGAACATAGGCCAACAGTCTACTGGGTAGAGGTTGGAAGAATCAAGGATGAAAGAGACCCAGACTATGCGAAGGCAGAGAACCTGCTAAAATTTGTGTATTCAACCTGGACTTACACCAGAAGCCCTGAGCTTACTGTTCATGCTGCAACTGCAGTGAAGCAACATTACAGGGAGCCTGAGGTAATAGACCACCTGCGACAGATGGTTACAAAACTTCCAGATAGGCTTAGCATGTATTTCACAACAAGAATGCCTGTATTCAACCAGAGGCTGCAAAGAGACATTAACCTTATTCTGACAAAATAAATGCGGTGGCCGGGACTTTCAGGCTAAAAATCAACTAGCCTTTCTCCATACTTGCCGAAGGCAAGCGCCGACTGCAAGGAGGCCAAAGGCGCAACGAAAATCTAAGGATTTTCGTGCACACAAAAATCGTCACCGATTTTTGTTGTGCCAGCTGACTTTTCAGCTGTTTGAACCCGGGCTACCACCTTTGCTGACATTGGTCAGTGGCAGGGTAGTGTCCTACCGCTAGACTACCACCGCATGGGCCCACCCGGATTTTCAAAAGCCTTCGAACCGGGGACCTCCGCCGTGTAAAGGCGACGTCATAGCCGCTAGACTATAGGCCCTTTGAGCAAAAGAGTGAGGCACCTATTTAAGAACGTTTCGCTACCTCGGGGTGTGGGACAGAATTGAGCTAGCCTAGCCAGTAGAGGTTGTGCCATATCGTGGTAAGGAAGTTAGCAGTGTCTATTCTGTCTGGTCTTTTTTGTCCCAGTCTCCAACCGGTTCTCTTTTTGTCTTCGGCGAAACAGCTTTCTGACTGGTTTCGCTGATAATAGTCTTCGAGATACTTTTTTACGTCAGTGACGAATCGGAAGAGCATTCTTTTCCACTCCCAAGGTCCTTCTACCGTAGCATTGGACTTTGGTATCAAATATAAGTCGATTTTGCCAAAATTGGCTACAAGAGACCCTACGTCTGATTGATTGCTGAAGTAACGGTCAAGCCGCAGGCTGGTCACTTGAATGCCTGCCGCTTTTGCCATTGCAATAGCAGAATTGTATGCTTCTTTTTCGCTTTTAAAACTCATTCCGGTTCCGACATACATTCTGCTTTTGAGGTCGAGAAGAGTAAAAGAGTAAACAAAAAACAGTTTTTTGCGCTCTTGTTCTTCACCTGTTTTTATTTTGTCTTTGAGTTTCTGTGCCGCTGAGGCGTAGTGCACCTTAATGCTTAAGTTGTATCCTGTTCCATCACCTGAACCGTCTACAGATTTGACGCCCTTCTTTTTTAAAAGAAGGACGTGCAAGTTGTGCAAGACTACGATGACTTCAGGATCGGAATAAAACCTTTCCACAGTTTTGTAGCTTACATCAATATCGCTTAAGAGCGAGAACACAGCAAACATAGCGGCCATGTTCCGATTGCTTTTGCCGATAATGTGTTTGATAAGTAACGCCAAGACTCGCTGCTCAACAGTCATTGAGGGTTTAGCGCCACGTGTTTCCCCCAGTACGAATTTGATCGAAGATGCAGCCTCATGAACGAGCGGTTTGAGCCCTCTGAAAGCGGTTTTCAACCGCTCAGCAACGCGTTGCTCGTATGTCCGCCAATCCCTCTTTGCTTCTGGATGCTCTTCTTTGTATTCTTTGACAATGTTGTCGAGCATACTAACAACATTGCGAACCTCTTTTGTGTTAACTTTCACATCAAGCACCTCACATTATACTCTGCAGAACCGAAAAGCATATAAAGTTT
>JBDRIZ010000132.1:0-2538 GCA_043815525.1 Candidatus Woesearchaeota archaeon | reverse complement strand
GCGGCAGCAGGCAATCCTGCAGTTGGTAAGACCTATCGCGGCACTCTGCTTGCACCTAACACGAGCCTGCCAGACTATTTTGCAGGAATAGAAATAACTGAAAAAAGCAGCCTGAAGAGACTTTTCGGGTTGTGGTTGAGTATTGAGGGTATCGAAGCAGAACGTGGACTTGCAGCAAAAGACACACAGTTATTGCATGGGGTAATCGACACTATCAGCACAAAGCCACTTGAAGAGAGAGTTGAGTTTTGCAAGCGCCTGGGAGAACCTGAAAAATCGCAATTCAAGAAGTACTTCCTTTGTAGAGGGGAGTATAATTGAGGTTGCTATGCTGCAGCCCCACTTAACTACATTTCGTTAGGGTCACTGTACGGATATTAAGCATAAACTTTAAATAATACTTAACAATCGTTAATTTCTATGACTGAAATTATGCCTCAAGAGATTGAGGTCTGGGACATACTGCCAGCGATAAGAAGAGAGCTTGCCATGGCCCTTGTGAAGGACAACAAGCTCAGCCAGAGGGAAGCTGCAAGACTCTTGGGAATAACAGAGCCTGCAGTCAGCCAGTACATGAAAAGCAAGAGAGCAAAGGAAGTCATATTCAGCAGCAAGGTAACACAACAGATCAAGACTGCAGCAAAAGAGATAGTAAGAGACAAGAAAAGACTCTTAGGCGAGATACAGACAATATGCAATTCAATGGATGTTAAAAAGATGGTTTGCGAGATACATCGCAAAGGAAAGACTGAACTGAAAAACTGCAAGGTGTGCATGCAATGAAAGCATACTTAGACAACGGAGCAACAACAAAAGTGGACCCTGAAGTAGCGAAGGCAGTAGTCAAGTACATGACAGAAGAATTTGGCAATGCTGCAAGCCTGCACAGCTTTGGAGAAAAAGCAGGAAAGGCGCTGGAAGACGCAAGACAAACACTCGCAAAAGCACTGAACGCAGACCCAGAAGAGATAGTATTCACAAGCGGAGGCACAGAGTCAGACAACCTTGCAATAAAGGGAGTTGCTTACTTAAACAAGGGAAACCATATCATAACAAGCAAGATAGAGCACCATGCAGTTCTCAACACATGCGAAGAGCTTGAAAAAGAGGGCTTTTCAGTGACGTATCTTGGCGTGGACAGCGAAGGGTTTGTAAGACCAGAACAGCTGGAAAAAAGCATAACAGACAAGACAATACTCGTAACAATAATGCACGCAAACAACGAGATAGGCACAATACTGCCAATAGAAGAATACTCAAGAATATGCAAGAAACACAATGTGCTGTTCCACACAGATGCTGTACAAAGCTTCACAAAAGTGCCAATAGACGTCAAGAAGATGGATATTGACATGCTGAGTGCAACAGCGCACAAGATACACGGGCCAAAAGGAATAGGGATACTATATGTCAGAAAAGGAGTTAAATTGCACAGGCTAATGGACGGAGGAAGCCACGAGTTCAAGCTCCGAGCAGGAACACAAAACGTTGCCGGAGCAGCAGGATTTGCAAAAGCAGTTGAGATAATAAAAAAGGAAGATATAGATGGGATGACAAAGCTAAGAGACAGGCTGATAAGCGAGCTCTTGAAAATTGACTGCACCAGGCTTAACGGCAGCACCAACAGGCTATGCAACAATGCAAACATTACATTCGAATTCATCGAAGGAGAGGCAATGCTCATGATGCTAAATGACAAGGGAATAGCAGTATCAACAGGAAGCGCGTGCACCTCAAAATCGCTTGCACCAAGCCATGTGCTGACTGCAATAGGCCTAAGCCCAGAACTCTGCCATGGCTCGATAAGGTTTACACTCAGCAAGTATACAACGCAGGAGGAGATAGACTACACAATCAAGGCAGTAAAAGATGTTGTTGCCAAGCTAAGAGAATACAGCCCGCTGGTGAAAAAATGACCTACTCAGACACAGTAATGGAGCACTTCAGGAACCCAAAGCACCATGGAGAGATACAAAACCCAGATGGTATAGGAAAAGTGGGCAATCCCCAGTGTGGAGATCTACTTTGGGTTTACATTAAAGTAGGGAGAAATCTTAAGGGAGAAAAGATCCTCGAAGATGCTAAAGTAAAGACATTCGGCTGCGTTGCAGCGATAAGCTCAAGCGACGTGCTCTGTGAAATAGCAATCGGTAAGACAATAGAAGAAGCAAAGAAGATAACAAAAAAAGAAATCTTAGAAAAGCTCGGCCAGATACCAGCACAGAAAATACACTGCAGCGTACTCGCAGCAGACGCATTACAGAAAGCAATAGAAGACTACGAGAAAAAAATCATTTCTTGATTGGCTTAGGCCCATCGACAGGACCATAAGTCATCGAAATAAGGCTTGCGATAAACATCAGTGTGAACACAAGGCAAAAAGCAAAGCCAAACTTAGGAGACATATTATATACAACAATAGCAGAAAGAATAAAACCAAGAATGCTGATAATCATAAAAGAACCCTTTAGCGGAGCAATCCTCATAACAATCACCTTTTTTAAACACACTGGACAGCCTTTTATAAAAAGGTTTCTA
>JBDRIZ010000131.1:0-4552 GCA_043815525.1 Candidatus Woesearchaeota archaeon | reverse complement strand
TCTTTGCTTCTGGATGCTCTTCTTTGTATTCTTTGACAATGTTGTCGAGCATACTAACAACATTGCGAACCTCTTTTGTGTTAACTTTCACATCAAGCACCTCACATTATACTCTGCAGAACCGAAAAGCATATAAAGTTTATGTTTACATGTAAACACTATGCCAAGAAAAGTAACTGCAGTAGCAGGGGGAAAAATCAACATCACAGACAACATCCTTGAAATCTACGAGAAAAGAGTTACACCATACGGCAACGGAGCCAAAATTGATGCACAAAAGAAAGACATAGGCTGCCGAGCCTACATCATAATCCTCAAAGATTAACTATTCCTGTCCCACACCCCCCACCATAGTAATATTTATATATAAGTAAACCCACGTGCAGAGTATGACAAAAGAAGATGAGGCTAAGGCACAAGAGCTAATCAAAGAGGCTGAACAGGTACAACAGGAATCACGAAAAGCTAGAGAAGAACTAAAGCGACTATTTTTTCTTTAGGAACTCTTTTAATCCTTCAATTACTTTTTCTGACTTTTCGGCAACTAAGACCATATACCTTAGTCCATGAAGTTGGCTTTCAGAATGATAATATTTGTATTCCCAGATAAAAGCTTGAAATGAAGCAGTGGTTACAACAATTAATCCAAAAATTCCAATAAGTGTGCTAACTGGTTTAGAGATGTCAAAGTATTTACTCAATATGACAATAAATAAAATTTGTTCAACAAAAAAAGTAAGAATAAAAAAGATTTTGAAAAAACCAGCATTCTCCGAGATAAACCATCTAAACATTCTACAAAATTTATTTAAGGTACAAAGAATATCCTTACAAAAAAATATGAAAATGAAGAAGATTATTACTATCAATATCGCTATTGTTATGGATAAACCTAAAATCTCCATTTAAAACACCAGTCATTACTATAAAACCTCTTTTTATCTTGCTACCTAAGAAACAGTATTTAAATATTTATATCCTTCAATCTTATACAAAAAAGCCCTATCCGCACCGCTCATTCAAACCGCCCGCCCTCGCACCAGAACCAGTGTTCGAAACCTTTATAAAGCACCCTATGCCTCTTCAAAAACCTGGGGCTGTGTGGTAGCTTGGTTAGCCTTTCTGGTTTGGGATACTACAAAAAACCAGACGACCCCGGTTCGAAAGTTTTATAAGAGCAGCCAAAAATGCTCACTCGGAAATCCGGGCAGCCCCATACAAAATGGTAAGCACAATTGGTTCAGTGAAGCGCTTCGGCGCAAGATATGGAAGGACAGTAAAGCAAAAGCTGGGCAAGGTAGAAGCAGCAATGCGAGGCTACCAGAAATGCCCATACTGCCATGCAAACAAGGTCAAGAGGCTGAGCCTTGGAATCTGGCATTGCAGGAAATGCCAGGCAAAATTCACAGGAAAGGCATACAGCATCGGAGAAACAGCCTGATGGTAAAACACAAGTGCTTCAACTGCAACAAAAAAGTCGGTGAGGAATACGTGACAAAAAGGGTTCGCTGCCCTTACTGCGGCAGCAAGATGCTGTTCAAGCCGCGAAGCGTCGTGACAAAAGTGAAGGCGCGCTAAATCTCATGAAAATTGCCAAAGACACAGAAGATAAAATCAAGAAGCTGCAGCTCTTTGAACAGAACATGCAGACGCTTGGCATGCAAAAGCAGCAGTACAACGGCCAGCTCATGGAAGTGGAGTCTGCATTAAATGAGTTGGAGAAGGCAGAAAACGCATACAAGATAGTTGGCAACATCATGGTCAAGAAGGAGAAGGCAAGCATGAAGGAAGAGCTGGAGCAGAAAAAGGAAATGCTTAGCATACGGGTAAGAACTCTTGACAAGCAAGAGGAAAACGTACGCAGGAAATCAAGCGAATTGCAGAAAGAAGTACTTGTAGAGATGAAAGATGAAACAACCTGATTCTTTAAAGGAAGATGACATCAAGGAGGCAGTGGAGAAGCTTGGTGAAATCAAAGAAGACACTACAGTGCCGAAAAACGTGAAACTCAAAGTCGAGGAGGCGACACAAATCCTGCACTCAAACGAAGAAAAGTCGATAAGGATCAGCAAGGCGCTCTCAGAACTTGAAGAGATCAGCAACGACACAAACATGCAGGCATACACAAGGATGCAGATACTCACAGTAATAAGCCTGCTCGAAAAGAACTAACGCAGCTGTGAGTTAGGGACAACAACCATACCATCATCTGTATCGAGCCACAATTCTGCAAGGCGCCTCTTGATAACCCTTCCCCTGAGATTACCGACACTGACAAACTGGCCGACTACATACTTCTTTTGGCTGAACAATCTGGCCAGGGCATTGGGCACAAAATCAGACATTCCCAGCAGAATCGAAACTGCCATAAAACCCAGCACGAGCACAATCACAATCAAACCGACAATCCCTGCAATGCCCAGCGCCTGCAGACAGAGAATAATCGTCACCAGATATATAGTGTAGCTTGCCAATTTCGAGAGCAACTCCTCAAGCCTGACCTTGAATCTTCTGCCTGCCTTGTTAAGCTGCAGCTCACCAAAAAGCCTTTGCAGGAGCTTTTCCACGAACTTGCCAATCACAAAGCCAATCAACAAA
Organism: Candidatus Woesearchaeota archaeon; assembly: GCA_043815525.1. GTDB lineage: Archaea > Nanobdellota > Nanobdellia > Woesearchaeales > JAZDKJ01 > JAZDKJ01. Next base: position 1,954 of record JBDRIZ010000131.1, on the reverse strand, counting down.
ATAAGTATTGCCTTCGCAAGGTTGGCAACCCATCCTGAAAAAAAGATATCAAGCAACCTGTACTCAGTGCTGACAAGAGGGTCATCGACCATGACTGGAGAATCGCCAGGAATTTATTTAAATCTTGCGGAAAAATTATTAATAACACACTCTCTTAAGGGAATTTAGCATGCAGATAGAGTCAGAGTCGCAGTTTATCCTAAGGCAGCTAGGCCTCATACTAAAGCTGCCGTTCGTTCTAGTTTTGGCACTAATAGGCAAGAGGAGGTTCTCTGAGGTTTTCTTGCCATTAACAAACATGGTGAGGTTCTATGCTCAGCCACGGGCAACACTGCTAATATTTGCAGCAGTCACTGCAGTCTGGATATACCAGCTGTTTTACATGACAGAACAGCAGCTCAACAACCTTATCTTCCGTCCAGAAAACCTTTGGAACCTGCAGGCTATGCCGATTGTCGCGTCATGGTTCCTGCACGGCTCCTGGACGCATTACCTCGGCAACATGCTCTTTCTCTATGTCTTCGGAAGGATTGTGGAGAAAAGGCTGGGAAGTTCCATGATGCTATTTGTCTATTTCGGCTCAGCCATAATCTCAACAGGAATCTCCGCTATGCTTGGAGAGGGGGGCATAGGAGCAAGCGGAGCAATCGCAGGACTGATAAGCACAGCAATACTTGTCGACCCTTTCTATGTAACATATGTCATCATAGGAATGCCAGCACCAGTATTCCTTGTCGGGTGGCTCGCAATGCTCGCAGACATCACAGGGGTGCTAGTACCAAAAAACGACAACATAGGCCACTTTGCGCACCTCGGAGGCTATCTTGCAGTTGGGGTGCTCTTTTTTTTGTTCAGCCGCAAGGACAGGCAAAGAGCAATTAGGGGATTCATGGTTAACATCGCAATGCTGATAATAGTGGTCGCAGCATACTGCCTGCTGCAGCAAGGTTTTTTAAAATGGCCGAGTATCTGGTGAACAAATGTCAGAAGCGACAAGGCAAAAGATAAAGGAGCTTGAGGAAGAGCTTTCAAAGACAAAGTACAACAAGAGGACCCAGCACGCAATAGGTTTACTGAAGGCAAAAATCGCAGGGCTCAAGGAAAAGGCAGAACACCACGAAAAAAAAGGGCCGGCAGCATACGGATACAGCGTAAAAAAGACAGGAGACGCGACAGCAGTGCTCCTCGGCTTCCCGTCAGTAGGAAAAAGCACGCTACTGAACAAGCTCACGAACGCAAAATCAGAGGTTGCAGCATACGAGTTCACAACACTCACAGTAATCCCAGGACTATTAGAGCACAAGGGAGCGAAGATACAGATTCTGGATGTTCCAGGGGTGCTTGAGGGAGCAAGCACAGGCACAGGAAGGGGAAAAGAGGTGATACAGGTCATAAGAAACTCTGACCTTTTGCTGATTTTAACAGACGCGACAAGGCCAAGGCAGCTGGACGTTTTGTACAACGAGCTGCAATCAGCAAACATCAGGCTGAATGAGAAAATACCTGACGTGAAGATAACAAAGACAATAAGAGGGGGCGTAAGAGTGGGCAAGACAGTCAGGCTGACAAAGCTGACAGACGAGACAATCAAGGCGATATGCAACGAGCTAAGGATAACAAATGCAGAGGTGCTTGTAAGGCAAGACATAACAGCAGACCAGATGATAGATGTCATAAGGGGAAACAGGAAATACCTGCCAAGCATAGTCATAGCAAACAAGATAGACAAGCTTTCAGAAGACAAGCACAAGGATTTGCAGGCAGACATCAAAATCTCGGCGCTGCAGGGCAAAGGAATTGATGAGCTAAAAGAGCTTATGTTCAGCAAACTCGAAATCACAAGAATCTACTGCAAGCAGATCGGCAAGGCAGCAGACACAGAAACACCACTAATAATGAAGTCCAACCCAACAGTAGAGGACATGTGCAGAAAGCTGCACAAGGACTTTGTGGC
>JBDRIZ010000130.1:0-3819 GCA_043815525.1 Candidatus Woesearchaeota archaeon | reverse complement strand
CCTGTTCCAGCATCACCTGAGCCTGTTCCAGTACCACAACCAAGTTTTTGGCTCTGGCAAGCTGAGGAATACCAATGGGAAGGCCAGACATGGTGGCGTGAAGGATCCAAGAGGGAAATCGGGCTTAACATCTTCCACAACCCAGTTGTTGAATCATCCAACTACCTGCTTCGAATGGAGGATGAAGTCTGTCTTGGAGAAACTATCCAAGTAAACAATGCTGAACTTACTGCAGAGTGGTATAGCAAAGGCGGTCCGCAAGACTCTCCCCCAGTGCTGTTTGTGGATGACCTAGCCGCAGCCAAAGCAAAGATAGTGGGTGGCGACATATCATTTATCCCAGAAACATATCTCGCAAGCTGTTGCTCAGGCAAAAAGAAAGAAAACGGGTGGCTGAACAACTGCGTGTTCAATGGCCAGGTTGTATGTGAATCAAGCTGCTCAGATTACGACCAAAACGGAAACGAAATCCCTTCAGGAGACCTTCAAGTTCTCTCAGACGGGACCTACACATACGACTGCACTGTATCCTGTTTCATGTTTGTCCACAAGGTATCGACCACTGAGGAAGAGGTCATACTCAAAGACCTATCAAGCCAGGCAAATGATTATGTCAGCACAGAAGTCAATACAATACTCGACCTGGTATTCCCAGAAGAGCAAGAGCAGAAATATCTCACATTCACATCAGAGATTGCCTTCAAGGGAGTTGTCGAAACCAAAGGACCGAGCATAACAGTGGAAGAAAACAGCTACAACCCAGAAATCGGCGTGCTTTGCTTCAAAGTCAAAAACGAAGGAGACACAGACGCAATTATTGATGCAATAACTGTCCCAACAGACCCAAATACGCAAATCCTTTACGTGCCAGAAAAGCTGAAGGCAGGTGAAAGCGATGATGTGCTTGTGGGAGTTACTGGCAGTGATTCAGAAAACATTGACATCGCATACAGGGCTGAGACGCTCGGCTGCCAGAAGACAAAGGAGTATGCCAACTCTTACACCTTCAACCTGGCCAGCTCTTATAGCCCATACGAAAAGAGATTGGATGGCGCAGGATACCAGATAATCCTGAAGAAAGGCATCCAGCCAGAAGAGAACCTGCTTGATTTGCGACAGATTATCGGATAAAAAAAGAGGTGAATTCAAAATGAAAAAAGTCCTTGCATATGTTGTTCTCGCAATGCTTTGCTCAACCTTGGTCTGTGCACAGATCATGCCAGTAGACCCTTTTCAGTACTACAGGTTTGGCATTGGAATGTATTTCTTGGAGCTAATCACTGACAGGCAAGCCTACGAACCAGGAGACACAGTGATTGTGACCTATACAGTGGAAAACAGAATGGAGGCACCTCTCGCAGAGGGCAGGGTTAGGGTTCAGATATTCTACAACGATGCTACATACGGAGAACAGATATTTGACGAGTTTTTTTCTGCAGAGAACATAAACCTGCAAGAGAATGCCAAGATACAGGATGAAGCATTCTACACCCTGCCAGCACAGGCGCCAAGCGGCACATACACAGTCAAAGTCTACTTCCAGTCTGATGACTATTTTAACCTGGCAGGCTTGAGCTTTGCATGCTATGGGCCTCCTGGAACACCGGCAAAGACAACAGAGTTTGAGGTTAAGAATATCGGGCCAAAATCTGCCATATTTTTCGACAAAGAGTCAACAACACTCAATGGCAAAGCCTATGAGTTTACAGGGATGATTCCCATATTCGAAAACACCGGGGATTACACAATAAAAATACCGCTGGTCAACATCGGAGATCAAAAATCAGTTAATGTTATTGCAGCAGCATACGAATGGGATGACTCAACAGACAAGACATTTTTGTCAGAAAAAACAATGCAACAAACTGTGGAACTTGGAGCGCAAGGAAAACAAATCATCGAATACAAGTTAGCCTCTCTGTCGCCAGGCGTGTACCAAGTGAAGGTCCAGGCAGACTCAAAAGACGAAAAAGCTATCCTGAAGATCCGTTTTGCAATAAGCGGCGACAAGGCGCGCATCTATTACCAGGGGCTATCATCGTTTCCACTGCAAGCCAACAAGCAAGTCACACTTTTCACCACCTTCAGCGGCAGCACGGACTACTCAAGCTTTTTTGACGGCTCTGTAGAGATGCACTTGGTTGACAAAGACAAGAGGGAGCTATTCGCAGACAGCACCTCAGTCAAGTATACATCAGCACCAGCCGGAGGGATGACAACATTCACTCCGTCCGCAGACATAGAGGAGGCAACTTTACAGGTTATTCTAAAGGACGCCCAGGGAGGAACCTTGGACATGAGGGAGGTGACATATGACATCTCCGAATTTGAGGGAATAGAAAAGCTGCTTTCAATTACTGAGACCACATCTCCTGCAGAAACAGGAAGCAGGATGGGCTACAGAGTAACATACATGAGCGAGGAAGGCAAGCCGCTTAAGGGCAACATGATTGTCTACTTGCTTGACTCAAAGAACCTGCCACTTTTCCTAAGGCAAAACAATATTGAAGGAGAACTCAGCGGCACTATTGACATACCATCAGATGCACAAGCAGGAGAGTATACGCTGAGAGTACGGGAACTTGACACAAAGGCCAAAGCGGAGAAGAAGGTAATTGTTCAAGCTGCAGCAGCGGCAAAACCAGAGCAGGCAGTCCCAAAAGTGAAAAACCTGACTTTCCTGTACATAAGCCTTGGTGCGCTGCTCATATTAGGCACAATATTAGTAGTTAAGTACACAAAGAAAAAAACCTGAGGGGGCAATTTTCATAGGTGCCATGTATGGAGGCAGTAGAAGTAGTAGTGTACATGTTGCTCGCCGTGATGGTTGGCTCTTTGCTTCTTTATTTCTTTGTAAGCATGGATGCAGAACAGCTGAGTTCTGACGTCCAAAAGGCTTTTTCTGGCGAACAACAAATCCAGTTCAGATATGACAGGGAAGAATTCATCCAGTCAGTCTTCGCCTTATGGAATGACTGCGCCATGGGTGAAACCGAAAAGAAATACACAGTATTCATTGACGGAAGAGGTACAATCAGCGTTGATGACGTCTGGAACAGCATTGTCAAGTACAATCACGCCAGGGAACTGCCAAGGGACAAGCTTATCTTCAGAAGAATAACGCTACCTTCAGTAATACAGGTAGCATGCAATAATAATGGGCTATTCATCGGAAACGACTATGTCATCATTATCTCATACCAGGACACATCATTCATCAACTGCCAAGTGGACGAAGACGACTACTTGGACTGTGAAACTCCACAAGGCAAAACCGGGATCACCAACATAATTGTCAGGGCATACAATCAGACAGAAATGGTTGCAGAAGCAAAGATAATAGTGGCAATCACAGAAAGCCTCAGTTTTGAGGCAAGCAAAGCCACATACATATCCAGCTCATACCCAAACAAGAATTTTGATGATGACCTTTTTCTGTACAGCGGCAGCAGCAGCGGCATACGAAGAATCCTCCTGGAGTTTGGGAAGTTGTTGGGAGTTGACCCTGCAAAGGTTGTAGGAGCAGACCTGGTATTGACGCAATTGAAGCCAACATCAGGCCAGCTTTCTGAAAATCAACAACTGCAGATATACTTATCCAGCACTGCGTGGGACCCAGCAAGCGTTACATGGAACAGCCCGTGGTCAAGACCTGGAGGGGATTACCCAAGCACAGCTTTCGGTCAAGCGGTTGTAACTGATAATGTTCAAGCCGGCAGAGTTGTTGAGCAGGTAAGGATACCAATAACAGAGCTTGTGAGGTCATGGATAAATATTCCGGGCTTAAGCCAACAAGTCATCGTAAAAACAGCAGACGAA
>JBDRIZ010000129.1:0-2052 GCA_043815525.1 Candidatus Woesearchaeota archaeon | reverse complement strand
GTAAAGGTCGCGCTCATACATCTTCAAGAGACCAGAGATGCACTCCTGGTTTATGTCAAGAGAGTTCCTGTGGCGCTCGTAGCCTGCAAAAAGCTCTTCAGAGCCAAGACCAGAGAAAATCACCCTGCAGCCATCCTTTTTCGCCTGCCTGCACGCAGAAAAAAAAGGCAAGGCAACAGAGACCTTTGTGACATTAGTGTCCTCAATCAGCGGAACAACAGCCTTCAACAGATCAGGAACATTATGCAAATCAACAGTCACAACCTTAAGCTTCAGCCCTAATGCATCAGCAGCTTTTCTTGCGCAAAGAAGGTCTTCAGGAAGCTGCCTTTCCCTATCAATGCATCCAGCAGTGTAGCACGTGAAGTCGCAGCCAAGATTCTTCAAAAGAACAGCAAGAACGCCTGAGTCAAGGCCGCCAGAAAAAAGCAGTCCGAATTTTGTTTCCGGAACGCGCTTTTTGACAGAGGCTTCCAACAGCTTAAGCAGATTCTCCTCAATCTTTCCCTTATGCAAGGGCCTAACGGAAAAAAAACTGCGATTTTCAAGATGCAGCGTGTCACTTGCCACATCATACACCAACATTTTCCTTGGATTAAGTTCCACAATATCAAGGCAGCCAACAAGTGCCTTCTTTTCAGAAGCAAAAGAAAAGCCGTCAGCATGGGAATACCACAAGGGCTTTTCTCCAATAATATCCCTTGCGATTATTACCTTGCCATCATGCCAGAACGCAAAAGAATAGACTCCGTCAACTTCTGACAATAGCTCAAGGCTTTTTTTCACTAATCCGAGCAACAGCCCAGCATCATTCTTTACCTTCAGACCATGCTGTCTTGCCAATTCCTCCCAGTTGTAAATCTCGCAATTGGCAACAAAGCAATGGTCGAGCGGCTGAGGAACAACACCCACAACAGAATGCAGGCAGTGGGCTATGACATTTCTGGAAGATAACAGAGCAAGGCAGGGGATAGACTCAGCAGAACTGGTATTCTTGCCATCAGCAATGCCGAACCAGTCCCTACCCCTCTTTTGAAGAACTTCCAGGGCCCTCACTACGTTCGAGCAGGCCTCGTCATTATTGAAAACACCAGCAATACCGCACATAGTCTCAACAAATCACCCGACGATTTAAAAAGGTAGCGCTGAAATGAATATCAAAATTACTATCATGAAATATATTATTGGATGCACAAAAATATTACCTAAACTCAGAATGTCAAATAGATAATAATTCTTAGACATTCTACTCGTAGGGCTCAGAAATATTTAAATAGCTTGTTTCTCAATAGATTCATTAAGGCAACAAAATGCGAGACCAAGCCAGAAAATTAAGGGAGAAAGGCTCAAGATACATGTTTGAAACAGAGAACATAGAACTGCTTAGGGCAAAGGACGCGATGATAAAACCAGCTTTTGTCCATGCCGATGACAGCACAGACAAGATAATATCCAAGCTAAAAAAAGAGCACATCAATGTCTGCATAGTCGTTGAAAAAGACAAGACCTTTGTCGGAGAAATAAGCGTTGAGGACCTGATAAAATTATTCCTGCACCAGGTCAAATTCGAGCCTGTGACAAAAATACTGAACAGAGGATACAGGCGCGAGATAATCTACAAGTCAGCAAGACAGCTTGTGAACAAGCACAAGGCAGCAGTGAACCTTGACACCCCAATAAACCAAGTCATCGAACTCATATACAAGGAGGGATTCAGGTACATCCCAGTATTGGACAAGGACAAAGTCGTTGGAGTGGTGACTCCAAGCAGCGTTTTGAACCTCTTGAAAGACTACTAATATGGAGCCATTTTTTGAGTTCAGCCTCATAATCGGCATAACAGTATTTGTAGCAATAGCCATGCGAATGCTCAAACAGCCGCTTATCATAAGCTACATCATCGCAGGAATCCTCGCAGGACCATACGTCTTCAACCTGATAGAATCAGAAGGCATGATAACACTTTTTGCCCACATCGGGGTCGCGCTGCTGCTATTTATCGTCGGACTGAACCTGAACCCAAAGGTCATACAAGACATTGGCAAGGTCTCG
>JBDRIZ010000128.1:0-8145 GCA_043815525.1 Candidatus Woesearchaeota archaeon | reverse complement strand
CAGAACTATGGGATGACAAGTGGTTTTGATCCTCGCGCTGACGCAAACGGGGATAACAAGATAGGCATACAGGACTTGATTGTTGTGGCACAGAATTATGGGTGGAAGGGCTAGCGCACACGCTCCTGGGCAATCAGCGCTGCTCCTAGTGCTACAACTATCTGTGGATATTGCGTGACAAAGACCTCAAATCCGAGCTCTGTCTCGATTGCCTGTTTCAGCCCGGCGTTTTTTGCTCCTCCTCCGTCAAAGAAAACCACGTCCTTCACATTGACTGCCTTTGCCATCTCAACTATTCTTTTTGCTATGGACTCGTGGATTCCTGCGATTATGTCCTCTTTTTTCACCCTTTGCGCGATGAGCGAAACTACCTCTGACTCTGCAAACACTGTGCATGTGCTGTTTATCGCTACAGGGTTTGTGCTCTTGAGTGACAATTTTGAGAAGCTCTCCATGTCTTCCTGCAGCGCCCTTGCTATGACCTCGAGGAAGCGGCCTGTTCCTGCAGCGCACTTGTCGTTCATCACAAAGTTGAGTATGTTCCCGTTTTCGTCTAAGGATATTGCCTTTGTGTCCTGGCCTCCGACGTCGATTATTGTGTGGACTTTTCCCTTCGAGCTTCCAAGGTATGCTGCTCCCTTGGCGTTTGAGCTTATCTCTGTTATTGTCTCGTTTCCGAAGTCTATCGCCCTTCTTCCGTATCCTGTAGCCATAATGTACTTTATCTCCTTCTGGTCGACTCCTGCCTGTTTTGATGCTTCTGCAAGCACAGCAAGCGCTGCCTGGTTGCAGTCTGCTCCTGTTGGGTGCACGCTTGAGCCGGCTAATTTTCCATCCTTTAGTATCACTGCTTTTGCTGTGACTGATCCTATGTCAACACCTGCGACTATCATCTTATCCTCCTTGCCTTGAGCATTTCAAGGAATGCCTCCACCCTTGTCTTTATCTGTCCGACGTCCTCTTCGCTGTAGTCTGTCTCTATTTTCAAGAGTGGGATATTTCTGTCATTCAAAATCTTTTCTATCGGCAAAAACTCCATGTCGTATATCTGGCATAGCCTCAGCACATGGTATATGACCCCTTCTGCCCTAAAGCTTGCTGAAAGCTCAAGTATCCTGTCAATCCTGTCGTCGCTATGGCTGAAGCATGGGCAAACGCATGGTAGTATTGCCTTTTCTGCAATTGCCTGCATCATCCCTTTTCTTGTCCAGTCCTCAACCTCTATCGGGTTGTACATCATCTGAACTCCTGCGCATGAGTCGTCAATTACGTGCACTGCGGAAAGCTCCTCCACAATGTTAAGCACCTTGAAGTTTGGCCAGATCATTGGAGAGCCTGTCAGCATGACTCTGCAGGTGTCAGGTCCGGCTATTGTCTTTCCCTTCTGCAGGTTGTCTGCAAGCTCGTTTGCGAGTAGGTTTGCTTTCTCAACCCACCTGTTTGGGTCGTCATAGAATGCTGTTTGGACTGCCAAGAGGAAGTCTCTTTCGTTAATGACATGGCTTTGGGATTTCCTGACTTCCATTAGGCGCCTAAGCACCTTGGTTCGCTGGTTTTGAGTTTCTATCGCTTGCTTTAGCTTTTCTGTTCTGATTGTGTTTCCGGTTAATTCCTCCATCTTCTTTGTGAGGAGCTTTGTCTGTGATAGCCAGAATTCGTCTGATTGGGGGTTGTCTTTTGTGTTAGGCACGTCAAGCAGTATGACTTTCATGAAGTCTGCAAGGATTGAGGCAAGTTTTTTCTTTGAGTCGCATGTTGTGGGTATTATCACCACATCGCAGAGCTTGAAGTATGGGTTCATGTCAAGTAGCCATGAGCCGAATGTTGCCTTCACCATCGGGCAGATGTTCTTTGGCATGAATTCTTCTGCAGGGTATATTGCGTCGAAGAAGCCTCCGCACAGCCGTATTGGCACAGCGCCTGCTGCAAGGATTATCTCTTCTGGCACCATCACGCAGAAATATCCTATTACCTTTGTCCCTTTTTTCTTTAGTGCCTCAATCTCTTTTATTCTTTCTGCAGGATCGTACATGAACCTGTCAAAATAGTCCATTGATGTAGCCCTGTTCTTGACAGAGCGCATCTTCTGAAGGTTGTCTTTTTTTAGCTTTGCAAGGCTTGCCCGGGCCTCTTTTTCGAGGTGCTCTGTTTCCTTTACATCAAACTTTATCTCGTACCTGTTCTTGTAAAGGTATTCGTCCTCCAAATTTCCGTCAGAAACAGTGTTATTCTCCATCTTTTAGCTTATTGTTATCGAGGCTGTGCCAGATGTGACTCCAGGTATCTGCTGGTTGTTTGCATCCATAACCAAAACATTGCTTAATGAGAAGCTTGCTGAACCTGGACTTGTTGCTGTGAAGGTGATTGTGACTATTGTTCCTGTTCCTGTTCTGCTTCCAGATGTGGACACGCATCCTATGTTTGTGAGTGTTCCTCCGACCACTGTAGGAGCGACACAGAAATCCATAAAGTTTCCAGCAGCACTGCTTACATACTGCATCCTTGCTGAATCAAAATTGACACTTAACTCTGCTCCCTGCAGGTTATTTATGTTGTTGATATTGATGCTTACTGTGAATTGGCTTCCCTGGCTGATGCTTGGGCTGCTCGGAACCAGAGTTAGTGTATATGTTCCTGCAGCAGCGCAGTTGCCGCTTGAGCATGTCTGGCCTGTTGGACAATTTGTCGCAGTGGACCATTCAGTGCAGGAATCAGCATCATAATTCCCGCAGGTCTGGTAAGCGTTTGCGCCAGAGCACTGTTTTTGGCCAGAGGTGCACTCGTTTGTGCAGGATGTTGCGCACGCACCGTTTGAGCAGGTCTGGCCTGATGGACAATTTGCCGCAGTGGACCACTCTGTGCACGAATCAGCATCATAGTTGCCGCAAGTCCTGTAAGAGGTTGAGCTGACACACTCCTTTGCACCAGTTGTGCAATCGTTGGAGCAGCCTGCTTGTGTTGTGCATGTTGTGCAGCATACCTGCGAGCCGCAATTAGAATTGTACTGGGGTTGAGCCCCGCTCTGGCAGGAAGCACAGCACTGATACCCCTGGTTCTGGCATGTCGGAGCTATTGTTCCTCCTCCGCTGCAGCTTATCATCCCCAGGTTTGCCCAGTGTTGCGGTTTGTTTGTGTAGTTGCAAGTGCCTGGACTGACATATTTTGCCATTGCCAAATCCAGGTCTGCTGTCCCCACTCCTTGGCTTTTCCAGTACGTGCATAGTATTTGTATGCAGTTTCTTGTTGTTAGCTCCTGTTTGCAGATGCAGTTCACAATCTGCGGGCAGTATATCCTGTCCTCGCATACGCCGACCCCTCCAAGGAAGTCATGGTCATAATCGTTCATTATGCCGTTGCCATTCAGGTCAAGACCGCCTGCTACGTAAGTTATGCAGAATTGCGCTCTCATCATGTCGCTGCAGTCATTCTCCAGCGTATTAGTGCATTTTTCCTGGCATAGCTGCTTTGCCTCTGCAACCTCCCTTTTTAGTGCATTTGCCTGCTCGATGCTTTTTAGCTCTTTTGCTTTTGCTGAAATCTGGCCTGAGAACATCTGCAATATAACCATTGCGACTGCCAAGACTATGAATAGCGCAACGAAGATCTCAATCGGCTTGTCAGTTGCCTTTTTGCTTGGAAGATATCTTGCCAGTTTCATCCTCTTTTTGCCATATGTCCAACTGCATTGTATAAAAACGTTTCGTTCAAGCGGTTTAGTATGACTGGTGTTTGCATCAAATACTGTAGCAAAGCTCTAAAAAGCGAGCTAGTCAAGGGCTGCTCTGACAGTGTCACGGAATCGCACTGCGATTCTGTTGACAATTCTCCCGAAGTTTTTAATAAATCACATTCGCAAATGGAGTGCTATCTTTTTGCCGATATTTTGGGATAAATATATCAAGAGCCTGCCAGGCTCTTCATCCTATCATAAAGATAGCTAGTCTCAAGCTTAGGGTTTGCCACAACCCATCTATGCAGTATCGGGCTTATCAGCCATGCTCCGAAGACGTTTCCTGCAAGATGCCTCAAAGTGAATGGTATCTGTCCTGAAAGGCTGAGCATGAATGGCATGTCAAACATCACACTGCTAAGTACCGGACCTGTGATAAAATCATAGAAAAGCGTGGCGATCACCGCGAATCCAACATAGTGTGTTGTCTTGCGATTTGCCTTAAGGATGATTCCTGCTGCTATGCCGATAAGCCCATACATTCCTGCTGTAGCGAATGTCCAGATTCCAATTCTGTTGAAGCCTTGCGTTGGGTGCACAAGGTCAAATATTACCATGGACAATGCAGCAAACAGCCCTCCAGAAATCCAACCCCACTTCTTTGCAAAAGGCATCATTGTGGTCATTATTGGCTCGACATTTGCCGGCCGAAAAGGTATCAGCCTCACCAGTATGCATACAATAAAACCTATCATATATTTTACTGTCTTGTCCTTAAACTGCCTCAAAATATCACCTCGTTGGATATTATATCCAACAAAGAAATTGCATTCCTTATTAATCTATTGTAAATTTAGTGAAAGCCATAAGTAAGTTATCATCAATGGATTTCACTGATCAGGAGAGGGCATACAATTTCTGCAACTTTTTTGTGCCTTTGACTAATTTGCAGGCAGCATTGGAGACAAAAGACCTCCAGAGAACATGGCATTCCTATGGTTTTGCTATGCGTTAGGCTGTCATTGACAGTTTGGGTCTTGCTCGCAGCTGCTTTTTCCTGTAACGCATTTCTCAGTCGGTAAACAACGTCTGTAGATGTACGGATTCTCCCATATTACGCTGCCGGTGCAGCTTTCCTTTTTGCCTGTGCAGTATTGCCTTTTCTCGCTGATGTACACTGGCTTTCCGCAGCCCTCTCCCTCTGCGCAGGTGTATTTTGTCTGCAGGACTTGGCATGCATAGGTCTGCAGCATGTACTTGTGTCCGAGGCTGTTGCAGCATGGGCCGTTGTCGCACTGCCACGTGCAGCTTCCTTGATTGATGCATGTCGGCACTCCTTCCAGGCATACCTGTGAAATCTGGCAGTCAGTTGCAATCCAGCCACTCCAGTCTGTCACAGGACCATTGCACAGGGCGCTTGCTCCAGAGCAGTACTGGTATTTATGTCGTGAGTAGAGATCATCCCCGCACTCCTGGCCATCCAGGCAGCTGTACTCAGAATCTGTTTCCTTGCACACATGTGTTGCTGGCAGGTATGATTGTGTGCTCGCATTGCAGCAAAGTCCCTCTGTGCAGTCAACGATTGAGCCTTGAAAGCAGGTCTTGCCAGCCGGAACTGTTTGCATATTGTTCCCGCATGCGACAATGCTCTCAGTCGCTTCACAGACGCAATTCTCGCTGCAGGAGTGTTGCATGCAGAATTCTGATTCGAGCAATGTCTGCTCGTCTATGCAGGCATACTCCGATGAGATGTATGTGTCTTCGCAGCCTGAAGCCTTGTCGCAAGCTGCGCTGCACTCGCCTGCTCTGCACATGTGGTTGCAGTTGCCTTTTGTGACGCATCGGTCAGCTCCACCGCTTGAGAATACTGATTCGCAGCCAAGACACCATTCGCATGATGAGTCACTCGAGCATGAGGTCTGGGTGATATACGATGAGCAGCACCCGCTGCCTCCAGTGGTAATCTCTTTTGCCAGGTTATTGCCTTCCTGGTAGCACTTGCTGGTGTCAACTGTGCAGGTTATGCTGTGCGATGTGCCTGTTGATGGCGCTACGCACTCAAACTCAGCCAGCTTTCCATTCCAGCCTGACTGCAGGCATGGGCTTGTCCCAATAAAAGCCTTGATGCAGCCAACATTAGCTTCGCTTGCAAGGCACCTTATTTTGAGTATGTCATTTGGGCATGCTGTGCCCTCTGAAGTCACTGCCTGCAGCTCTATCTTGCAGTCCAGGTCTCCATGCATGCTGTTGGCACCGTCAAAGTCAGCTTCGCCGTCACAGTCATTGTCAATCTTGTCTCTGCAATCCTCACTTTCGCCTTGCTCGCAGTTTGGGTTCCCGTCGCTGCATTTCTGGCTGAGGTTGCACACTTGGAATAGCTGCCATGGCATGTTTTTGACCTCTCCTGTGCATTCTGGGCTCATTCCTGAGCAGTGCTTGTTTGCATAGCTTACGTAAACATCCTTTCCGCAACCTGCGCCGTCCTGGCAGCTGTATTGCTCTGATATGTTGTGCTCGCAGATCTGAGTCGATGGTTGCATGAGTTGCGTGCTTAGATTGCAGCATGGTCCTTGGTTGCACCTCAGGCAGTCTTCGTCTTCCATATCCACCATTCCATCGCAGTCATCGTCAATCTCGTTTTGGCATGTTTCTGTGACGCAAATCTTCTTTGCAGAGCAAGACTGGTCCATGTTGTTCCATGCGCAGCCAATGTTGCATGGGTCCTCTTCGCAGGTCGCTTTGTCTTGGTCATAGTCTTCACATCCTGCATCCTTGCATGGACTGCATTGATTTGGCCCGAACCTGTCCACAAAATAGCATTGCTCTGATATTCTCTCGCAGTGCTCCCTGTTGCACCACAGACCGAAAATTCCGCAGTCGCTGCATTTGCCAACAGATTTGCATGAGCCGTCAACACACACATCTTCACATGAAAAAGTCTGCGCTGCAGGAGTAATGCCCTCGCAGTAATACTCAACGAGAAGGCCTGTGTCCTGTTGGCAGCTGTCCTGCTGGCCTGGCTCGCACTGGCTGTTCCTGCACACCTCAACAGATCCCTTTGTCTGGTGATTCTTTCCGTCTGGATGTGATGCATCAGCGTCAGAGTCCTTGCATTCAACAGTCACTTTCTCGTCTTTGCAGCAGCAGTATTTTGCGCTGCCGCAGATATTGGTTTCCGTGGCAATAATTTTGTACTCTCCGCTGGCGCAGGCAGATTGTGAGCAGTATCCTGAGTCATGGCCGTACTTGTACTTGCAGGTGTCCTGGCAGGACGTATAGCAGCAGCAGCTCTTGCCTGGGCAGTCATCCGAGCTTGTCTTGGTTCCAAACCCGCAGTCTGAGTCGCAAGTGCCTGTGGCATAGCTCTTGCCTGATGGAAGAAATGTGAGGTCTTGGCATTTCTGCTGGCAATAGTTTTTTTTGGAAGTTGTGCACAGCCACGCTGTTTCGCTTGATGCTTGCTCGTATCCTGCCTGTTCCACTACCCAGGTGCTTCCTGCGTGCACGTTCTGGCAGCTTATGACAGTTGCGTCAAAAAGATATTTGTTTGAGTCATAGCACTTGACTTTCTCGCTGCTCTCTGGAAAACATGACATGGTCTTGCCTGCTGTTAGCTGTCTGTCAGTAATATCCCTGGCAGAGTCATATTTGCCGATGCAAGGGTATGGGCTTGTAAGCTGGTATTGGGATTTGCCAGTGGCAAGGTAGGATGTTGCAATGGAACACATTGACAGCACCATAAGGACAGAAATCCATGCTCCAATCAGAAAAATGGCTTTGAAACTCTTTTTGGCACCCATTTTTTTTCTTATTTGGGAATAGGAGTTAATAAGCGTTGCGATTATAACGGATGGTGGGACTTTTTGTGAAGATTCATGCTAGTCAGGATATGTTGCGCAAAGATTTGCAGTGTCTTATTGGATGAATTCATCTGGCGCACATGGTTGCAGCGTTAAGTCCTGACTCCAGGCTTCTCATATATTATCTCTGCAGGTTTTCCAGTGACCAGAAGTCTTGTTATCCTTGCCTGGCCGCTCTTGGCTACCCTTGCCTCTACTGTGAGGTTTCCAAGCTGAAAGTCTGCGTTTCTTTCGAAGAAGTATTGCTCTATTCCGTACCTGATGGTCAGGTCATTGTAGTTGATGCGCTGTATCCTGCCTGCGATGTACAGGCCTTCAGGTTTTTTTAAGGACGCGCTGCTGTACCTTGATATTCCTTGCCTATCCTCCTCTAATGTGATGTATATCTTTTCCCCTTCCTTTGCCCCGTCAATCGCAGGTATTGTGCTTATCTCGTAGTTTATCGATATGTATTGCCCTCTTAGCGGGCCGAATGGGTCCACTGGTGTTGTTGCGAGTATTACTGTGTCTCCAGTGATGAGAGGTATCGAAAGGTATGCTGTCATCACAAGCAGTATTCCCAAAAGGAATCCTAACGTGATGTAGAGTCTCCTTATCTCTTTTTTCTTGTCTTGG
>JBDRIZ010000127.1:0-6493 GCA_043815525.1 Candidatus Woesearchaeota archaeon | reverse complement strand
ATCTCCTTAAGGGAGCTTGTGAAAAAGCTTCCCTCTATGTCTGCTGACCTGCTCAAGTGCTCTGTTGTTATAGGCAAGGTTGACTACAAGCATAACATTTCTCAAAAGATTATTTTGAGAAGGCTTAGGGAAAAGGATATTGATATATTGCCTGGCCAGGTGATAAGCTTTGTCTTTCAGAAAGGAAAAGTTGTCCTTCCTGAGGATTATAACCACAAGCCTGATGTCAGGCATTACAAGAATCTTTTGGTAAGAAGCCTGTATGTCCTGCTTCAGCCTTTCGGCATCTCAAGAAGCAGTATTGAGGAGATTTCTGGTGTTGAAAAACAGACCTTTCTTTCTGATTTCGTTGAAGTGGTTCATACCTTTGTCCCAATCAAAGGTAAACCAAAGTCAAATTTTGGCTTGGCTGAAAAGCAGCTTCGCTCCAGGCTTGAGTCCCTGGGCTGGACTGTCTGGCGTGGTGGCTCAATAAGCATTGTAAGGCAATATGATGTTTACCCAAATGTCAGGAGGAAATATTCTCTCTTATGTTCTCTCATTGAAAAGCATTTCCAGGGCACTTTGGAAACACTGCAGTACCTCTGCGACGTGCACCACGGAATGCCTGACTTCATCTGTTTCAGGGATGGTAAATTCAAGTTTGTGGAGGCAAAGCTCTGCCACGAGCAATTAAGCAAAGCCCAAAAGAAATGCATAAGGAAACTGCAGGACCTGGGCTTTTCTGTCGAGGTCCACAAGCTTGTTGATAAAAGGACCAAAGCCCGTTCTGCTATGGTCAATCTCTCTAATGGCAGCAGGCTTGTGCTTGAGAAGCAGGCTGTGTTGGCGCAATGACAATTTGCGTGCAAACATTGCTTGATGTCAATTTTGATAATCGGTTTATCTCTTTTGTTGATAGTTCTCCTAAAAATTCATGCTCAAGGTCTGTCATTATGCTCCTTCTCAGATTGTAAGTATCTGCGTTTTTTGCGTATGCAATCCATCCTTCCATTGTGTCATAAATCTTGTCGTATGTTTCTATTGATTGACAGAATTTGTGCTTGAGAAAGGTCATCTGGCTCTTCATCTTTCCAATATTCTGTTTCTTCAGCAGTTTGTGATGATAGTACACTCTTACTCCAAGAAAGTTCAACCTTTCACCAAGTCTAATGATTCTTGACTTGTCTGGGTGCAACTCTATCAGGAGGTTTTCTTTGAGAAATCTTTCAATTTGATTCTTGTATATTCTGAGCAGGTGCTTGTCATTGCTCAGTATTACAATATCATCAACATACCTGATGTAATGCTTGACCTTCAGTTTGTGTTTTGCAAATTGGTCAAGCTCGTTTAGGTAAACATTTGCAAAGAATTGGCTCGTTAGATTGCCAAGTGGCATCCCCTTACCTTCTGTTGGGTATGGCTGGTTTGCAATTATCTTTCTTGTGAGCCAGAGTATTCTTCTATCTTCTATTCTCATTTCAATGGTTCTGATCAGTACCTTGTGGTTAACGCTCTCAAAATATTTCCGTATATCTGCTTTTAGCGCATAGCATGTTCTTGTGTTGTTTCTGCTTGCTTTTCTCTTGAATTCGTCAAACCTTTCTATTGCTTTTTGTGTGCCTTTTCCAATTCTGTTCGCGTAGCTGTCGTAGATGAATCCTTTTTCAAATATTGGTTCGATGATGTTGCATAGGGCATGATGCACTACCCTGTCTCGAAAATCAGATTTGCTTATCTTTCGTGTTTTTGGGTCTCGTATGACGAAGTTGACTAATGGTTTTGGCTGATAGCTGTGGAGCAGTAGTTCAGATCGCAGCAACTGCAGGTTGTCTTGTAAGTTATTTTCAAACCTTCTCACATAATCTTTTTTAGTCTTGTGTTTTCTTGCCTTATTGAACGCAAGGACAAGATTGTCATAACTGCACAGCTCCTGCCACAAATTTCTTCTGCAATCCATAACAAAGAGTCTCAGCCGCTGGGCTATTCCACGCAGGGCGTTTTGGTTGTCTACGTTCCTGTCATTAGCGTTGAAGTTGGAATTGTTGTCGAAACTGCTGAGCCAGCACGCCCGGCCAACTTGTAGCCCCCTTGCCTGCATTGCACTGCCGCTTCAGGATGTCTCGTAAGTTATCTTGTCGCGGCTGTATTTTATAATCGTAAAACAAACGACCATGGCAAAAGGGCATGTAGTTCAGCACAGCTTGGTAGCTTGCAGCTGAGACGAAGAAGTGTGAAAGAATATTGGTTAATATTTTTTTCCTGTTAGTATTGAGATTTGATCTTTGGTGAGGTCTTGGTTTCTTATTACAAGGACTCCTTTTCCTGTGTCCACTGCTTTTCCTTCTAGGTTACCCAGGTGAATTTATTGCCGAACGCCTTCGGCGTCCTTTATAGGTACCCCACGCAGGGCGCCACGGTTGCCCACGAACCTGTCAACAGCGAAGAAGATGGAATCGTTGCCGAAACTGCTGAGCCAGCACGCCCGGCCAATCATTTCTCCTTTTTCTGTTTTTGCCAATGCTTCCTCCACCACTTCTGGTGCAGGTAAGTAGATACGCGTTTCGTGAATTTTTTTGATTGGATTATCTGCTAGGTAGGCCATTACTTGTTTTCGGACTAATCCTTCGCCGAATACTGCTCTTACGAATGGTTCTCTGGCTGGAGTGGAATCTTTAATGAAATTTTCTGTGCGTATTGTGATGCACCCATAGGTGCCTTCATTCTCGAGTTTCAACTCTTTGATTGGAACAAAAGTTACTTGTGAGCCAAGTAGCATGTTTATCCCTGCTGCTTTTTCTCCTTTCACATGATAGAATCCTTCTCTTGTCAATTCATCTGTCACTTCTTTAGTTTCTTGGCCGTAGATGATGTTGAATCCGTCTCTCCCTGTTATGCCTACGAGCACTTGTTTTCTTTCTTTTATGAATATTGCGACGTCTGCGGTATAGAATCCTATTCTTGCCAGATCTGTTGCCAGTTGTGGCCCTTCATCGTACATGCTTCTTGCAAGTGCTATTTGTGCTGCTGTTTGCCTTGACCAGGGTTCTGATTTAGCTACGACTGTTGTTAGGTCACCAGGTATTGTTTGCAGCTGCCTTTGGTTTGTTACATATGGCATTTTTCACTTCTCGTTATGGTTATTGTTTGAAAGTGGGTTGCCATTTAAAAAGCTTTTGGTATGATTACTATTACTAAGTAGTTATTTTATCCACTTAGCTACACCTTTGCTGTGTTGCATAATTATTTTTCTGGTTTATACGTCTTGTACTACTTTGTTTACTGTCAGATAATACCTGGCTATTTTTCTGGCTTTGACATTTTTTAGTGCGTTTAGAACTTGGCTGTCGTTGACTGAGTCTGTTCTTGTATGAGTTCTCCTCTGATGCCCACGACAACTGTTTTGACTAGCATTTTTTTTGCTGCCTTTTGCACCATTCCAAGCAGTCCCATGCAGCAGGGCACTTCCATTATCGCGACTGTGATTGACTTTGCGTCTTTTGCGATTGCCTGCATCTTGTCCAGATAAATATCCTGGTTTTGGTCAAGTTTCGGACATGCTATCACAATCTTTTTTCCTTTGAGAAATTTATCGTGGAAATTTGGATATGTATGTGCTGTGCAGTCTGCAGCAATAAGAACATCTGCTCCTTTGAAATTCTCTGGGTTCACCAGGTGCAGTTGTATCGGCCACTGGATGTCTTTTGGATTTTTTGCTTTGCCCTCACTTATGTTGATACCTTGATCTTTCAGGTATTGCTTTGCCTGCTTTAGGTATTTTGTCGCTCCGTGCTCTTCCAGGTGCTCGAGGTGCGCTCTGATTGTATTCTCGCCTTTCTTTACCATCTCCTGCATAACCTTTGTCTCGTCATATGGCAGAGCTTCTCTCTCGATTATTTTTATTGCATTCTGCGGGCACTGTCCGATGCATGCTCCCAGGCCGTCGCAGAACAGGTCGCTTACAAGCCTTGCTTTGCTATCAATTATTTGAAGCGCTCCCTCAAAGCAGTTTGGCACGCACTGTCCGCATCCGTTGCACTTTTCTTCATTGATTTGGATTATTTTTCTTTTGGCCATCAACTGCCTACAAAGAATTATGTATTTAATCGTTGCCTTTAATTTAGAAAACTAATGTTTGTCCAATTTCTATTGCAGCTATCTTAGGTATTCCTTGATTTTTGCTGCTACACAGGTCAGATTCTTGCTGCTTGCCAAGGTGTGGCGCAATTGTTCAAAGACATCCTCTTTATGACTGTGTCGTTGGAGTGACATGTGATATCCTACTTCATTGAGTATATCTACGGATTCTTCAAGGACTATCCCATCAGTTGCAAATATTCTCACACATTTATTTGGATTGTCACATGATGGTATTAGTACAGCTATTTGCACAGGCTTACTTTTAGGATGGCTTGTGACAGGTATGGTAATTGCTGTGTATGGTATGTGCTGTTTGCCTTTGGCATCTGTCTCTTGCACCTGCATGTACTTACCTTCAAATCCTGCAGCAATCTCGCTGATTTCGTTGGTGGAGAAGTCCCTGTGATTGATTACGTTACTAAGTACATATCCAAAGCGCTCACTCAACGACCTTGGATAATCCACAAGTTGGCCTTTGCGTAAGACTAAATGTGTTTCCAGGTTTGTGTTTGTTTTTTCCATCTGTTGAGGTAAGACTGTCGAATATAAAAACCTTTCTATATTTACTACTAAATAATGACAAAAAATTGATTATCAGCTAATTCTTAAAGGAGATTAAAATTATTTTCTGCTCGCTTGTATTCGCTCCTGGACAAATTTCTTCATATCTATATACATCCTGTAATCATTCTTGGCATCTTCCTTTTTACCGTCATGATGCTTGGCAAGTGCCCTGAGTTGAAAAAATTCTGGAACATACTTGTTATAGTTTATTGCACTATCCACATAGTGCAGTGCCGTGTTCCATCTTCCAATTTTTTCGTTGGCAAGACAAAGTGCAAGGAAATAATTGGCAAAGGCATGATTATCAAGGTTATTAAAAATATAATTAAATCCATGATGCTGAATCAATGTGCCACCCTCGGCACTTGGCCAATATTTGTCTGTATGCTGGCTCAGCCATGTGCTAGTATAGCACACTGGGCCGTATACGCGTTCCACGCGATGTTCTCCCATTATTGTAGGTGGTTCATACTCATTAATTTGTTGTGCTGCGTAAACTGCCCTTTCAAAATACGTTGCAGCTTCCCTGTGTTCATTAAGCAATAATTGAACAATTCCGTAATTGTAGTTGGCAGAAAATATATCCTTAGGTCCAATAGTCCATTTCTTCAACTCCCTGCCTACTTCGAATAGCTCATGTGTTCTTTGATTGAAAGTTTTATTTGTTTCAACCTGGCTGTTTAACATAATACCTACACTCCGATTAATTGAAGCAGCTGCAAAAAGAGGGTCGATTTCTAAAGCTCTAGTATATGATTCTCTTGCTTTTTTAAAACGTGCATCATGTGTTGAAAAAAGATAAACGTTACCCAAAAGAAAATGTGTTTGTTTTGCATTAGGGAATCTTCCTACCATTTCTTCAAAAGGCTTTGTGTTTGGTATCCTGCCTGTCTTGGTAAGCGCTTTTTGGTACATCTGTTCCATCGATCTCTGCTCAACGTGAATAATTGGTGGTTTTGCTTGGCTCTCGGCTGGATTTGGGGCTGCAATAGCGCACAGACCGGTCAGCGCAGCTACCCCAATAATCTTTTGTATGCTCACATTGTATTGAAAGTCAAAAAGTAATATAAAGATTTGTGTTGCAGAATATTTTCATCATTTAGGATCAGTCATAATAGGTGCTCACTACTGTATCACTATTCTCCTAAATGTATAATAAAGTATTAGTACCTCCTATTCATCATATAACCATGCTCTGCAAAAAGACTCCTTTATGCGCTAACTGCCACGACCACTACAGCTCTCTTCGGCCGCTTGTGAAGGAAATCATTGTATCGAAGCACTTCGAGAAGGACCTGCCTGGCTTTGATGTCAGTCTTATTGTCGACTGCGATCACGCAGGTTTCACAAGGCTTCACAAGTTTGAGGAGACAATTGATGGCAACCATATTTTCAGGGCAATAAAGGACCACACGCACATTGTCTATTGCATAGACAAGAGCCATAATCTGATTTTCCTTAGGGCTTTTTCCAACTTCAAGGCTTATGCAAAATTCCTTGATGACAAGAAGGCAATACTTGCAATGATTTCTGATTCCAGCCATGTCAAGTACACTATTCATGCAGCAGGATGAGCAAATTCCCTCTGGTCTGCCATACAAACACATTGCTTATTCATCTGATTACATAAGTCTATATTGCAAAGCTAACCTTGGTGCCCAGTAATTCCTTCAACGCACAATTTAAAAACCTGCCATTTTTCTTCGAGAATGCATGAGCAGGGTTGTCAGTTTTGCGATTTTCTTCACATTATTCCTTTCAATCTACTTGGCAATGCACATTTATGTTTTCTACAGGTTCTCCGGCCTGC
>JBDRIZ010000126.1:0-5624 GCA_043815525.1 Candidatus Woesearchaeota archaeon | reverse complement strand
CGCCATTATAGTCCACAAGCACCTTATCTTCCAAAATGCCACGCTTTCCCTTGTTTAACCTAAGAAATTCTTGTCTGGCCTTCCGAAGATTTGCTCGGCCTTCCACTCCCATGTAGTCCTGCAATAGGCCGTCAAGGCACTGGCCTTTCAAGGGTTTCCACCATTCTCCTGTCGGAAGCTGGTATAAGTCTATGGTGTTTTCAGGATTTTTTACCATAACATATGCGTTTCTGGAGGCTCCTATTCGTCTTGCAGAAATAGCGTCGAATATTGTATCTTTGACTCTCTGCTTGTATTGTTTCATATTATGACCAAGCAAGTCATAAAATGGCCCTGCTGCCAGGCCTGCACCGCCAATAAGTGTGCAAAACAGGACTGTCTTCAGAAGAAACTCCGGGATGCGACCCTTGCTTTGGGCAAAACCCTCAGTAGCATCCTCCATTTGTTCTGGAAAATCTTTTCCATAATATATAATTTTCTAATTGCTTTTTCCAAAAAATTTAATAATAGGCCTTTACGACTTATTTAATGGGTGACTGATGGAGTATTTTTTGTATAACCTGGCGAAGTGCTTTTTTGCACTCTTTGTTATAATTGACCCGTTTCTTGGGCTTGCAATGTTCATTTCTCTGACGAAAAAACTTAGCGCAAGGGAGCGCGCTGAGCAGGCCTCGATTGCTGTCTTTGTTGCTTTTGGCCTGCTTGTGGTATTCCTTTTGCTTGGAGTGCTGGTCCTTGAGCTTCTGGGCATCAGCTTCGCAAGCTTCGTTGTTGCTGGCGGAATAATACTCCTTGTTCTCGGCATTCAGGTTGTGCTGGGTATAGAGTTTCATAAGAAAAGGCAGAGGAAGGCTGCTGCTGTGCTGATTGGCACTCCGCTGCTCTGCGGCCCAGGTGCAATGACTACGATAATAATCTTGGGTGACCAGTATGGCTATCTCGTGCCTGTTGTCGCCGCAGCCATCGCTCTTGCCATGACCTGGTTCATGCTCTACAATGCGAAAAGGATACAGGCTTTCTTTGGCGAAAGGCTGGTGGAAGTCCTGTCAAGGGTGCTTGGATTGGTCATTGCAGCGCTTGCTATCGAGTTCATTAAGGACGGAGTGATTGCTATGGTTGGATCTGTCTAGGCAATAATTTTTTATATTTGGAGTTTCATTTTTCCAATTATGGTAGGCAACCCGAAAAAGTTCGATTCTGTGGATGTTCTTCGCGCATTGATGTTCATCGACAGTGATGTCTCAAGGACTGCTGTTGTCGAGGCGCTTGGGATTGGCGAAGGCAGCGCACGCGCAGTTCTTGACATTTTGAAGGAGAAAGGCCTTATTGCCAGCACAAGGCAGGGTCATTCTCTGACAAAAAAAGGGCTGTCTGTCAGGCAAAAAATAATGTCTTTTGTGCAGTACAGGCAATGTTTCCCTGATTTTTTTTTGGGATTCCAGAAGTGTGCTGTGCTGATTCGTCCAGGCGAAAAAGTAAGGCCTGGCTACTTCCAGCGTGATGCTGCAATAAAGAACGGTGCAGAGGCGGCGATGCTTCTTGTGTATGACACTGGGCTTAGGATGATGGAATCTGATGACTTTGACTGCACGCCAATGGAAAGTCTTTTCAGTTTCAGGAAGGATGACATCCTGCTAATTACTGTCGCAAAAAGCCGCTATCTTGCAGAGCGCTCAGGCATTGCTGTCTGCATTGAGATGCTGCCTGGGCTAAGAACAATACTCGAAAAAAATCTTTAGATGTGCTTCTCACAACATTTTTCTGGCAAACTACCAAGTATTCGATCATTACGTCACCTTCAGTAACATCTCGAGAAATAAGCAATAACCTTTCCTTCCTTTTTGCAGTGAACGCATGGCTTCTCTGGCTTTTCTGATTTCAGTGGGATTAGCCTTGAGCCCGCCCCCCCTGTCTTGTCTTTTATGCAGTCCTCGCACTCAGTCTCTCCGCAGAACGAGGTTTTTACCAGCTTTTTCGAATTTATTGCTGACTCAAATGCCTCCCAGTCATAAGTCTCGACTATTGATTCCTCAAGCATTTTTTTTGCCTTGGAATAGAGGTCTTTTTGGATTTCCTCCAATAACTGTTTTGTTCTCTTTGCTATTTCGCTTATTGCAACTGCCTCTTTTTGTCCTGTGTCTCTTCTCACCAGCACTGCCTGGTTCTTCTCGACATCCTTTGGGCCTATCTCTATCCTTAGCGGAACCCCTCTCAATTCCCAATCGTTGAATTTCCAGCCTGCAGAGTACTCGTCCCTCTCATCAATGTGGCATTCTGCCTTGATTTTTCTCTTGACTTCCTTGCATTTTGCGAGCACTGCCTCTTTTGATTCCTCAAATATTATTGGCACAATAACTGCCTGTATCTGCGCTACCCTTGGAGGTATGACAAGCCCTTTGTTGTCTGAGTGGCACATTACCATCGCTCCTATCACTCTTGTTGAAAGCCCCCATGAGTTCTGCCATGGCTCGTGGTACTTCTCGTCTTTTCCAAGATACTTGATGCCGAATGCCTTTGCGAAGTTCTGGCCGAGATTATGCGATGTCCCGCACTGCAGCGCCTTTCCGTCAGGCATGAATGCCTCTATTGTGCTTGTCCACACTGCTCCTGCAAACTTCTCCTTTTCTGTCTTGTAACCTAGAAGTACAGGCACTGCCAATAGATCCTCTAATATTTTTCTGTACTCTTCAAGATACAATAGCGTCTCTTTTTTCGCCTCTTTTTCTGTTTCGTAAACGCAGTGGCCTTCCTGCCACAGGAACTCCCTGCTCCTCAGGAATGGCTTTACGTCCTTGACTTCCCATCTTACTATGTTGCACCACTGGTTTATTTTTAGCGGAAGGTCTCTCCATGACCTTATCCATCTTGAGTAGCTGTCGTACATTATCGTCTCTGATGTTGGCCTTATTGCGAGTCGCTCGGTCTGCCCCTCGTCTTTATTTGCTATCCATGCAACTTCAGGCTCAAAGCCTGTGGCATGCTCTTTTTCCTTTTCAAAGAAGCTTTCCGGTATGAATAGCGGGAAGTATGCGTTTCTTACTTTTAGTTTTGCAAGCCTTGAGTTGAAGAAGTCCATCACCTTTTGCCAGATTGCGTAGCCGTATGGCCTTATTACCATGCACCCTCTTATTGGAGAGTAGTCTGCAAGCTCTGCCTTCATGACTACTTGGCTGTACCATTCAGGCATGTCCTCTTCCTTTTTTGCTGTTATTCCCTGTTCTTCTGCCATGAAAAATAGGAAGAGATTGCCTATTAAAAAACTTTTGGCAAATTATTCTTTACTTTTCGGCTTGGGAGAAATGGTTTTTGAGGCCTTTTCGTACCCTGCAGCAAATATGCTATCAGCCTCAGAATGGCAGTATTTTGGTAGAACAGCTGCTGCACAGCGGTAGAACATGTCTAGCATACTATCCTTAGTGGGCTTCTGGATGTAGGAACGCCCAGCCAGGTAATTGAGACGTTGCTTTTCTACAGCGTAAGGGTCTATGTAATTCCTCCATTGCTTTTTTACAAGAATCCTAATCAGTAACGAGTCCAGAGGCCTTCTTGCCATCTCCAGCATTGCTTCAACCCCCATACATAAAGGGATATGCCTTGCCCATACAAATCTTACTGGGCAGCGGCAAATTCAAGTTAATGTATCCTGCTTTGCATTCAAGACTCTGGGACCAATTCAGAAGTGCAGAACATTGGCAAATTGACTCACTTGGAAGCCTGGCGCTTCTTCGGTTTGTAGTACTTCCAAAAAAATATTATTATCGAGTACGGCTCATACTCTCCGTAATGCTTGTATCTGTCTACTATGTCAAGGATTTGGTGCAATGCAAGTCCAAAGAATATGTACAGCGCCCACCTGAAGAATATGGCAAGCACTCCAATAATTAGTGCGAACTCAATAACATGGAACACCAATAGGAAGCCTCTGACTGCCACCTTGTCTCCCAGCTTTCTCCATTCATAGCATTGATTACTTACTTTTGCTGGGCTTGCAGTCCCATAGCACAGGTAATACCAGAATAGGTGGTCAATGTCAATCACAAATCCTGCAAGAAATACTATGATGCTGTTCCAGCCGATTACTGGATAGAGGATAGTTGCAAGCGCAAGAGATGCTGCTATATGCGTGGAAAGTTTCATCAATTAGGGGTTATACAAGAAAAATAAAAAAGTATCTACTTGCCGAAGTAGAAAAATTTCTCAAGCGCCACATCTCCTGAGTTGTAGTTTCCTGCCCTCGGATGTGGAATTGGCTTTTGTTCCTTTGGCTGTAATCCCATTGTGCTTGGTTGTCCTGTTTGGGGTGCTGTGCTTTCCACAGGTTTGTGCTCTGGCTTGGGCGCGTTTTTGAGTTCTTCCAGAGCGTTCCACAGCCTTTTCACCTCCTGCGCCGTGCTTTCCTGAAAATCCACGCTAGCCTTGGCCTCTGCTGCCTGCCTCTCGCTTACCCTGCCAATCTCTCTTGACATGCGGTTTTCAAGTTCTGCTGCAAAGTCTTGAGTCAACACTGTTGTCGCCTGTGTTTCAGGCAGCCCGTCACTGTATACGCTGCCTGCCATTTTCATTGCATCGTCGTAGCTTTTTGCAGAGCCTGTGCGGGTAAGCTCTCGTATCATGAAGTTCATCTTCTTGGTCTGCTCAATGTCCATTGTGCACACCTAGAGAGAACTTATGCCGAGCTCCTCGTGGAAGTTCTTTGCCCGCTCCACTGCCTCTCTTCCTGTTGGCTTGCCCAGAAGCCATGGCGACTTGACTCCTGTTATTATGGTCATGACGCATAGCTTGCCTTTCATTCCGTCGTTTACCCTTGCGCCCCAGATTACGTTTGCGTCCTCGTCCAGGTTCTTTGTCACTGCTTCGCCGATTTCCTCAACCTCGTCAAGGGTCATGTCAGGCCCTCCCTCGATGTGTATCAAGGCCCCTGTGGCGCCTACGTAGTTTATGTCCAGGAGGGGGTTTGAGAGCGCTCCTCTCACTGCCTCTTGGGCCCTGCTTGCAGTGTCGCTAAAGCCCACTCCTATCGCAGCAACTCCTCCTGCGCTCATTATTGCCTTGACGTCTGCAAAGTCGAGGTTGACAAGTGATGGCACTGCTATTGTCTCGACTATGCCTCTGATGAAGGTTGAGATGAGTTCGTTTGCTACTGCAAATGCCTGCTGCACTGGCAGGTTTCCTGCAATATTAACAAGCCTGTTGTTGTCTATCACTATCACAGTGTCAGATACCTGCCTTAGCTGCTGCAATCCAAACTCTGCCTTGTCTATCCTTGCCCTCTCGATGTTGAATGGCATTGTGACTGTTCCGATGACTATCGAGCCGCTCTCTTTTGCTATTTTTGCGACCACTGGGGCTGCTCCTGTTCCTGTTCCGCCGCCCATTCCGGCGCAGATGAATGCCATGTCGCAGTTCTTCATCAGTTCCCGTATCTCGTTGAGGTTTTCCTGCGCTGCTGCAGCTCCCTTGTCAGGGTAGCCTCCGCAGCCAAGCCCTCTTGTGACATTTTTTCCTATTAGGAATTTGTAGTCAGCATTTGTGATTTCCAGATGCTGCTTGTCTGTGTTGCATGCCAGTATCTTTGCTCCCTGCACTCCTTTCTTGTACAGCCAGGATACCATGTTGCAGCCTGC
>JBDRIZ010000125.1:0-6727 GCA_043815525.1 Candidatus Woesearchaeota archaeon | reverse complement strand
AGAAGCATTCAGAGATGCAGGCAATAAAAAAAGAGGGATACAGGTGGGTTGTCATAGGAAGCCTGCTACTGTTCTCAGCAACACTAGTATTTGACACAGAAGGCTACTTCTCAAAGCTGCTGCTTGTAGTAATGGAACCTGCAGGATGGTTCACAATGTGGACTGGACTAGACAAGATATTCTCAGAAGCAAAAAAGCCAGAGTACAAATTCTACAAGAAGATGGCAGAGGCAAAAATCGGATTCTACAGCTGCTAATCGCCAAGCAAACGACTGACCTCAAGACCAAGCCTCTTATTGAAGTCAGCCACCTTCTCGGACTCAGCCTTGTCAAGGCTTAGGACACGCATAAGACATGATATCATCTCAGCTTCCTTATCTTTAGAAAAAATCCCTGACTGGCCTGCATGCTCTGCAACAAGAGCTGACTCGATATCCTCGACAGAAGCCTTCTCTACCTTAACTTCCTCAAAGCCCTTTGCACAAAGCTTATTAGTGTTCTTCATCACAAAATAAGCAGACTTCGCATAACAGGCATCAAAGATGCTCCTGTAATTGATGTCGCTTGGCTTACCGTTAGCCAAAGTGCCGTGCAGCCTAATAGTCACTACAGTGTCATTTAGCTCCTTGTTCTTCAGTTGCGGCAGGATACTGTTTTCAACATCATCTGCACTCCTATTATTGCAGTCAAGGGTTATTGACAGGGTGTTGATGACATTTACAGGCTGCCACTCCAGTTTTCCATCCTCGAAAAGATAGAAACCGCCGCTGCCAAGGTCCTCTAATTCCTTGAAGTTATTCGGAAAACATGGGCCTGGAAATGCAACAATGCCAAAATCCTCTTCCTTTTTACTAAAAACATAGTGCACGTGGCCGCCAGCATAGTAGTCAAAGCCCTTTGGAAGAATGGAAATCGGAACAGAATCCATGTCCTTTTCAGGCTTGTACTCAGTAATGCAGGTATGGAACACAAAAACCTTGAACCCCTTCTCTTTGATATCCCTGTCAAGAGACTCATAGTAGGAACGGTCAAGCATGCCTTTTCTGCCAGGAAGCCCTGCGATAAGGCAGGAAGTCTTCTTGTCCACAGTGAAAACAAGCGATAACTTATCATCAACAAGGTCTGCTCTTGCGACATTTGTGAGCAGTCCAGCTGTCTCAAGAACATCAAGAATAGTCTTTCCGCTAGGAGAAAAGTCGTGGCTTCCAGCAGCAACGTACACTGGGATGTTCTTATCTTTTAGCTTGCGAAGCTTCGTCACAGCAAGCATCAGGCTGTCATGGCCAGGAGAAGCAGTGTCAAACAGGTCTCCAGCAATGAGAACAAAATCAACAGAAGACTCGATGCACATATCTACAGCCTTGGAAAAGGCCTTGTGGTTTATATCCCTCAATTTAGGCTCGCGCCAGCCACCGATATGGCAGTCTGCAAGATGGGCGAATTTCATAGGAAGCAAGAATTCAGATAGTTATTTAAAATTAGAGGTAATTGTGCTGCATTAGCAATCTGCAGTGCTTGAGAATGCTAAGCATCTCGACAATCCAATCATCCGACAGCTGCACATCCTTAAAGGATTCTGCGCAATCATTAATAAGGTCGCGAAGCTGAACTCTTATCTCCTCGAAGCGCTTTGGATTGTTTTTCTTTATGGCATTCAGTACTATCAACTCCTTGTACAAAGTCCTATACCTTTTTTTAATCAAATCAGGGGGTGGAACCAACATTTTTGCAACTCTAAGCTCTCAAGGGACTAAAATCCCGCTTATATTCTTCCTTTTTCGGCTGCTCTTTCACCAGGTCCTCGAACCAGGGAATCTTTATTGGAGTAGCAAACTTGAGGAAGTTACTTGTGACAATTGCCTCTCCAGTGTCAAGCGACGCTATATTCCGGTCGTCTTCTGAGAGGTCCTGGGAAGCAGACTCGATTATTGCCTGGCGCTCAGGCTTCATCTCAACACCAAGAATGATTTTTGTGTTAATGTTAGCAAGAATTTCCCTTGGAATAAGCGATGGAAGCTGGGTTATAGCCATCAGACCAACCTTGAATTTCCTGCCCTCACGCGCGATTGACGAAAAGATGTTTGGGCCTCTCTCAAGAACTTCTTTTCCGAGCACCCTTGGAGCCTCTTCCAACACAATGGAGACAACAGGCTTGTCTTTCAATACACCCTTGATTTTATAGTTCTTATAGCTGTTAAAGATGCTGCCTGCGACAAGGCTTCCAATCAAGATCTCAACGTCTCCACCAAAAGATGAAGTGTCTATGACAACAACCTTTCCTGACTCAAGCTCTCTTGCGATGTCATCAACAGTTGTTGAGCCGGCATTCATGTCAAAAACACCATTGCAGCAGACTTTGCCATCCTGCACACTGATGTCAAGAATGTTCATCAGCCTGCGCTTAATGACATTAATCGTGGACTCATGGAAATCAACCTGCTGCACTTCCTTATCAAGCAGAACTGACTCAATCCAAGAGTCCCTGTAAGTCCTGTAGTACAAAGTGATTGCCTGGGCCTGCGCATCAGACCAGTCAACAACACCAAAAAAGTTATGAGGCCTAATAGAAGACAAACTGACCTTCAAGGTCCTGCAGCCAGGAGGAGCGTTCTTTGGGGTGTAGTAGACAACACGCTTGCTGTTCTCGTGGTCTTTCAAGCCAAGGCCGTGCCTGCCGTAGTACTCGTCATGAGGGTCAAGGACAAGCATGCCACAATAGTCATTATCCAACAAGCTCCAAAGAATGTTTTTCACCAGAACAGACTTTCCTCGGCCGGTAGTGCCTGCGACAAGGATGTGATGGGAAAAAACCTTATCGCCAGCAACGCATATATCAACATCCAAAGTCTTTGAGCCAGAGCGAAGCCTGCCAAGAAACAAAGGATTACTGGGCCTAATTATGAACCTTAAGTCATCTGCAGTAACCTCCCTAACAGACGAGAAAAAAGTGGGCATGGTCTTGGAAATAGCAACAGAAGAATCCCTTAAAGTGACAAGATTCTTAAGCATTGCAAGATTGTAGTTTCTTGTCTTTGAGTCAATAAAATCCAGTGGAAGACCCTCTTCTAAAGCATGGCCAGCGACAAGCTCGCGCATAGCTTGAGGAATCTGGGAGCCATAGGCAAGGTTATAGACCTGGAGAAGAACCTTTCCACTTGCTGTGTCTGCAATCAAAAGCTCTCCAAGTTCAAATGAAGCATCTGACTTCTCCCTCACAAGAATCTTGCCGAACTCTCCAGAGACGACTATGCCTTTTGTCATGCAGTGAAAAAAATAGTTGAGGATATATAAATTATTGTCTTACTCGAAAGGCATGGGATTCTTAGAGTCAGTGCCTGATTTCTTTAGTGACTCCACAGTCTTCTTGAAAGCCTCAACCTGCTTTTCAGTCAGGTTTCCGAACTTGAGATAGTTGATCTTTATCGACCGCAAGAAAAGATTTCTCCTGTAGAACTCCTCAGGAATGTCAAAGAGCTTTGCCATCTTAGGGTCTTTCACTTCTCCAGCAAGTTCTGACTTCTGGCAGTCAAAACATAGAACAAACCTTGTGCCGCGGGTGACTTCAACGTGATTCTTCTTGCAGCGGATGCAACGCTGCTTGTAAGTTATCATGCGATTGAAAAGAAAAGAGGGTGTTATTTAAGTGTTGTTGTGCCAAAAATTGTTACTACCATTATATAGTTAAAAATAGAAAAATTTATATGGCAATAACCCAAATACATAACCGAGGATCTATGATTGATTCACTTGAGAAAATTGCAGAGGATGGAAGGACAAGCACATTTGATCCAGGACCTGCATCAGAGCAAGACCGAGAACGCAAGACCTCAAATACACAAGACTGGCTGGCAAGCGACAATCCTGTTGTACATATCTATGGGGACACCTGTGTCGAAAAGAGGTACCTACAGGCAGCAAAAGAAGGGGTTGAAGAACTCTTCCGCGAAATAGGAATCGGAGCGAGTGTAAAGATTGCAGACCAGAAAGATTATTTGGACAAATTATTTGCAGAATACAGGGCAGTTGACGAACTTCTCTCTGCGAGGATAGTCGTAAAAGCAATCATACAAGATGGTATCTCGCACAACCACCTACTGCATGCGGATATCGCTTTGACAGTGAGAGGCATTGGTGGATACTGGGGAATAACACAAGGAGATGACCCTGGGAAGAGTCCAAGGAAAGCATCATTAGTAACGACATCCAATAACACACAAGATACACAAAGAGTTAAGCTAGTCGCGAAACACGAAATGACACACCAGATTGGAGCAGAGTTTTACAGTGAACAAAACATGTACAACTGTGTTAAGCCAGGTTGCCTGATGACATTTAAAATTGAAGGTGACACGCTCTGCAGCAAGTGTCTCAAGCAAGTCATACAGTATATTGAAGGCCAAGAGAGAAAGTACAACAAAAAGATACTTATCAAGTGATTTCTGAATCATTCATTTGCACCGCGATATTTTCGTTGAGACAAAAATTGACAGGTTGTCCTTATGCTGAATTAAAAACTCAGTAGATAAGTAAACTGCTATTCCTTAGAGTAATGCATGAACTGGTAGTCTTTGATGTTTTCTTGGAAGAGCAAGTATTATTAACCAGAAAAGAAGATGGATAAGCAATGCAAATTGAAGTCGAAATTCGTAGCCTGATAACCAAAGAGAAATATCTCGAGCTGAAGAAGTTCTTAGACAAAAATGCAAAACTGACAGCAAAGGACCATCAGGAGACGATATACTTCAAAGCAAGGCATGACCTGCGCATACAGAAGAACAATACCTGCTCAAAGATATGGATGAAGAAAGGGAAAATACACGACGAGCAGAGGGAGGAGACAGAGATAAGGTTTGAGAGGGATGACTTTGAAAAAATCCTGCAGATGTTACTGGATTTGGGATTTGAGATAGACGTGAAATGGATAAGGGAAAGGCTCACATACTTCTGGGAAGGTATAGATGTCATGCTTGATGATACAAAAGGCTATGGACAAATTATCGAGCTTGAGAAGAAAGCAACAGAGGGTGACAAGGATGCAGTCTTAGATCTACTTAAATCAAAGCTGGAGGAGTTAGGGATAAAACAGACACCAAGAGACGAGTTCGACAAGAAGCTCTCGGAATACAGGAAGAACTGGAAAAAGTTGATTGGCAGGGAATAGTTTACCCTTTACTTTCAAGATTCTATTTGTAAAGGGTAAGATTTATATAATACTGATATTTCAATACTTGATATGGTGTACATATACAGAAAAACCATCGGGGAAAAAACCTACTACTACCTGAGGGCTTCGGTGAGAAATAAGGGGAAGATAATAGTAAAGGACATCAAATACTTAGGTTCTGACCTAAACAGCCTGAAAGACAAGCTTAAGGATATTCCTGGCAAATATGCAGAAGAAATCAGAAAGACCTACAAAACCCTCAACAGATTCATAGAGGTAAACAGGTACCTCGCGCAGGCAACACAACAAGTTGAAAGTGACGGTTTCCTTGACAAAGAAGCCTTGCAGCAGGTTAGAGCGTGCAGAATCCACTGGACAGATGTTTTTCTCAAGACTGACAAGCTCACCCAACAAGAGATTCTGAAGAATTTTGTCATCGAATACGCGTTTAACACAACTTCCATGGAGGGCAATACGATATCTCTCGAGGAAGCACACGACCTGCTGCTCGAGAACCTCACACCCAAGAACAAAACTCTGCGTGAGATATATGACCTTCAGAATACAGAGAGCGTCTTTTTTGACCTGCTCGGCAAACAGGACATAAACCACAACCTCATATGCCAGATACATGACAGACTGTTGGATAAGATTGACAGCCGCAAAGGCTACAGGACAGATGATGTGCGAGTCTTCAGAGCACAATTCAAGGCAACTCCA
This sequence comes from Candidatus Woesearchaeota archaeon, assembly GCA_043815525.1. GTDB lineage: Archaea > Nanobdellota > Nanobdellia > Woesearchaeales > JAZDKJ01 > JAZDKJ01. The sequence continues at coordinate 843 of JBDRIZ010000125.1, read as the reverse complement.
GCACCATATGTCAAGGCAGATATGGACTTATTGCTGTCGTGGTACAAACAGAATAAGGCAAAGATGCACCCACTGGCACTTGCGACAATATTCCACCACAAGTTGGAGAAGATACATCCGTTCATGGACGGAAATGGCAGAACAGGAAGGATGCTCATGAACCACATACTACTCAGAAGTAAATACCCTCCAGTGATAATAAGGAAGAGAAACAGAAGTAAATACCTAGACAAGCTGCACGAGGCAGACAGAATCAGTCTTGACAGGCATGCGCCAGAACAATACAGGCCACTCGTCGAATTCGTTGCAGCAGAGTTATCAGACTATTACTGGAATACCTTCTTGTAGTGTAGATTAACAAATACTCAGCTTTTTTTATCAATATGCCAAGAAAAAAACTGCCAAAAATAGACGCTGAAAGGTGCATCGGCTGCGGACACTGAGTCATGACCTGCTACCCGGGAACGCTTAAGATAGTGAACAAGGTCTCGACAATTGTCGCACCCGAGACATGCGACAGCGAGGGAAGATGCATAGCAGCATGCCTGCAAAAGGCTATACCTCACCTGGAACTTAAAGAATTCTAAAAAAAGAAAAAAAAGGTTCTATCGTCCACGGGCCATCTTGGCCATGGAGATGTCGCCTTGCTTGTCCACGAAGTACAGATAGCCGTCTTCTTTTTTCACGGCTACTTTTGCTACCTTCTCTGTCTTCTTTTTCATGCCCTTCCTCTTTCCGCCTCTTGCCATAAGGGCACGAGAAATATCTCCGCTCTTATCCACGAAGTATAGCCATCCTTTTTGCTTCTTAACGCCAACTTTGGCGACTTTCTTTGCCATTATT
>JBDRIZ010000124.1:0-9081 GCA_043815525.1 Candidatus Woesearchaeota archaeon | reverse complement strand
GCGCTCATTCGGCTTCAACTACATAGTTCACTGCGTTTTTCCTCCAAGAAAAAAGCCATTGATGATGAACTTCGGTGTTGACAGCCATATCCGCAAAGAGTCCACAGACACAGCAAAGCATGCCATAGATTTTTGCCGGAAAATTGACGCACCTCTCTACAGCATGCATACTGGATATCTATGCCCTATCGATGAGATTGGCAATCAGCTTGGCCCCTTGATATCACAAAAGAGGGCAGTGGAGAACATAACTTTTTCGCTAAGAGAAGTCTGCGACTTTGCCAGATCCTATGGCATTAAAGTGGCAATAGAGAACTCAACTGCGCGTGCGAGGCATCTGCTTTTCTTTTCACCTGCGCAGTACGGACAATTGCTCAGAAATGTTGGAAGCAAAAACCTTGGCCTAATGATAGACCTAGGGCACCTTAAGGCTTCATCTGTTGCACACAAATTTGACCCTGCAGCCTACTTCAGGGAAGTGCAGCACATGGTGTTTGCCTTGCACGTGCACGAGTATAGGAAAGGAAAAGACCATCTTGGCCTGTCCAGCCCTGACATATTGAAGCGCTTTGGCGTGAGTCAGCTATGTAAAAACCCTTATATCACTCTGGAGTCCAATGGCCTTGACACACCCTCACTTGAAAAAAGCATCCGCGTGCTTAAACAGGCAGAAGGACAGCTCAAGAGCCAGGCGAAAAGCACGGCTGGAGAGAAATTCAACTCATTATCCTGCTGTTAACGGCTCTTCCCATAGAAAGTTTTATAAATGTGTTCTTTCACAAGCCTACCTTATAGTCTGATAACACTCAAAAAGAGGTGCATGGAATGTCAAGAAGATTCAGAAAAGCTTCTTTATCTCTATCAATAAATGCTATTGTGGTGCTTATTCTTGCAATCACAATACTCGGGCTTGGCCTTGGATTCATAAAGAAGCAGTTCACTGACATGTCTAGCAAGTTCCAGGAAGTGAGTGTGGAAATGCAGAAAGAGATGACTGACAAGATCAGGCAGTCTGGAGAGCTTTTGGTCTTCAATGTATTAGACATTCAGGTAAATAGGGGTGTGGAACAGACATTCTACATGGGCCTCAGCAATACAGACCAGACTACAAAATGCTTCACTGTTATGTTCAAATGCATTAAGGCATTGACGACAGGGAATTCCTGCGATTCTGTGGCAGGAGACAACGTCTGGATAGGGGGTGAGGTTGACCCAGGAATCACAGGTGACAGCTCCCCACAAGTTTCGAATCCATGGGTAAAAGTGTTCACTTTAGTTAATATAGACTCAGGTTCTGTTGGAGTGTATCCTGTTAACATCCAGATTGGAAGCGCAACGCAGGACACCTATTTGATGGAGGTCCTCGAATATAAGAGTGATACCGAAGACTGCGACAACAGCCCGACCTGGTCAGGCGTTGCTTTCCAAAGAAAGCAGTTCTACATCAAGCTCAAATGAAAAAGCGACTAACCCAAAGCGAGGAATTCGAGATATTGAAGCTTGTGCTCGACAAGTTTTTGTGGCTTGGCGTAGGTATAATGGGCTTTGGCATCTGGAGAATATTTACCCAGTCGATTAAGGACGGCATCTACTACATAATTGCCGGAGCAACAGTGCTTGTGCTCTTCTTGATAATCCTTGTCAAGGAGTATGAGACTTCGAAGTGACAATATCGATGAGACTGGTTTTACCTCTACTGTTTTCTCTCTTGGTTATTGCCGGCTGCGGCTGCAAGAGTGACGATGAATGCAGCGTAACGAATCACTGCTACATTCCCAAGTGTTCTGACGGCAAGTGCTTAGAGAATCCGAAGATGAACTGCTGCGGAAACAGCAGGCAGGACAAGATTGAGGATGACCAGCCAGGAAACAAGTGCACCTGCCCGCAGGACTACGGGATATGCGATGGAAGCACCGGAAAATACCTTATGCAGGGCTGCGTCAATGATATCTGCTATGTGATGATTGACCCAAAAAAGGTCACAACAGCCTCAAGCTCTGACATTGCAAAATCAAGAGGTGTTGAGTTCAAGGTGCAGTCAGTCTGGAACCAGCCCTTTAATCTTGACAAGGACACATTTGCAGTCAAGATACAGCTTGCAAACCTTTTGCCTGCAATAAATCAAGTTCGAATAAGAAAATTGGAGCTTTACGCACAGGACTCTGCAAAGCAGCTGGTGCTTCTCTCAGAAAAAGAGATGCAGAAGAGTCTATGGCAAGCAGGGGACTTTTTTGAGGAGGAGCTCGCATTGGACTTTGCGTCTGCAAAGGAGGATGACTTGAGCTCGTTTAAGCTGGTTATTTCATTTGAGGCAGTGCAGGAGTCTGCAGAACCACAGGTATCGACTGTTGAAGTCAAGTTCAGGCATTCAAAGTTTTCTTATGCTGATCCAGAGCTGCCCAGGCAGTGTCCTGACGACTGTGACGACAGCAATGACGCAACAGCAGACACTTGCGGCCAGCAGACAAATTATTTCTGCAGCCACATCCAGATTACAGGCAAGTGCGGGAATGATGCCTGCGATCCCTCTGAAGACCGCTGCACGTGCAGCGATGACTGCGGACCATGCAGCGGCAGCATTGGGGAATACATGGAGTATGGCTGCGTAAACAAGAAATGTGTTTCAAGGCTTGGTTCAACTCTGGAGCCTATAACCAGGCTGGATGACAGGTCTCTGGATTTCGGAAGGATGGCTATACGATACCAGTACACAAAGCCTTTTTCGTACAAGACCTCAAATTTTGCCGTGGAATTGAAGCTTCAGGAGATAAAGGAAGGGTACTCAAACATCAATCTGTTGTCTGTAGCAGTGATGGATGGTGACCAGATTGTCGCAGAATCAGCAGGCCTTTCTGACACTTTCAATGGCGTCAGCGATGGTGCTTCGATCAGTGTGCCAGTCACGTTTCATATGGCAGACGGAGAGGAAAGACAGAGATCTTCTGCTGTCAAGATATGGTACACCTATGATTTGCAGAAGACTGGCAGCACAAGCACAGTCCACAAGACTTACACGTACGACCTTGGAAAGATAGTCTACATAAATCCTGAAGTGGAAAAATGAACAGCAAGGGCTTCGAGCTTTCAGTTAACTTCATTGTCATCATGATTATTGCGCTTGTGATATTTGTTGGAGGCCTGTACTTCACCAACAAGTTCTTTAATATGGCAATTGACGAAAAGCAGCGTCTTGACAGAGACACTGAGCAGGCAATAGAGGACCTTATCATGCAGGGCGAGAAGGTGGCAATCCCTTCCCAAAAGAAAGTCTTGAGGCGTGGCTCGTCTGCTGTTTTTGGGCTTGGAATAAGCAACACTCAAAGGACCTCGCAGACGTTTTATGTGACTATCAGTTTTGCCAAGGCTTATAAGACAGATAACACCTTGATGGACACTGCAGACCAGGATTTCATAAACAATAACTGGATTTTCAGCGACCTTGGAAGTTTTGAGATCGGCCCTAACAAACAAAAGTCAGTGCCTATCCTTGTCGAGGTGAAAGGCGCTATGTCGCAAGACCATGGCACAGAACGAGGCACTTATGTTTTTGACGTCTGCGTCTGCACAGGCAGTCAGTGCGATCCATGCCTGCCCCAGGACAGCAGGCTTTATGACAATTTCGTGCACAAGATCTATGTGGAAGTGAGCTAGGATGACTTCACAATTTCTGCAAACGCATTTGCGTTGAGGCTTGCCCCGCCTACAAGCACGCCATCCACGTTCTGCATGCGCATGATCTGCCCGACGTCCTCTGGAGTCACTGAGCCCCCATAGATTATTCTCGCCTTGACAAAGCGGCTGTCAAGCATCTCTCGAATCAGGGCATGGACCTGGCCTGTTTGCTCTGCATTCGCAGACACTCCTGTTCCTATTGCCCATACAGGCTCATACGCGACAACAAGCTTTGCAAGCGCTTCTTTGGAGCATCCTTCCAGCGCAGTGGTCATCTGGCGTCTTATCACCTGGGCAGTCTCTCCAAGCTCCCTTTGCTCAAGCCTCTCTCCAATGCACAGGATAGCCCACAATCCGCTTGACAGAACAAGCCTTAATTTTGCTGCAACCACTTCCTCAGATTCAAAAGGCCTTCTCTCTGAATGCCCCACTATTACATAACTGCAGTATTCTTTTATCATCTGCACAGAGATTTCTCCTGTGAATTGTCCCTGCAGCTCGTGGTGCACGTTCTGGCTTCCTATTTGCACATTGCTTCCCAGTGTGATCTTCGCAGCCAGTGGCAGAAACACTGCTGGAGGGCATACAACCATCTCTTTTTGCTCATCCCTGACTATTGGCAATAACTCCTCAAAGAACTCTTTCGCCTCGGAAGACGTCTTGTACATCTTCCAGTTTGCAACTACGAGCCCTGCCATATGGCTGTTTCGGCAGGTCTTTTATTTATTTCTTTTGGTTCTATTTCAGCTCTTCTCCACAACTTAAGCACATGTGTGATCTTCTCTTTTGGTCATACCGAGTATTTATTCCGTAATCTAGCACGATCTCGCACTTAGGACATTTTGGCTCCAAGTACTCCATTGTTTCAAAGAAGTTTATAGCCATCCCCGTAGGATTTTAGATATCAAAATATATAAAGCTTTCGCTACAGGAACTTGGCAAGCTTTTCCTGGCCTGCAGTCACTATGTCTTCCTCTTTTATGCCAAACACAGCGAATATCCTCTGCACGCTTGGTATTATCTGGTTGTGTAGATAATAATTCGCGTCGTAGTCTTCTGCTTCGTCTGCGAGCTTGACCCTGTCACTAACCCTTCCACCCCCTCTTGCGACCACGAACTTGATGACTGAGCCAGGCCCTACTGGAATGCCTCTTTGCCTCAGCCGCATTGCCGCCCTAACATGAGGACCTACTGAGGCATACTCCTCCACCATCTTCTGCAATTGGGTGTGTATCACCACTTTATCGAGAGGCACTTCGTTTGCCTTTAGCCTCTTCGCGACTTCCCTGACATGCTCCAGGGCTTGCTTGGGATCTCCTGTCCTAAGTATCAGCTCAATAACCTCCCGCTGAAGGCCTCTTGCTATTGCGCTCCAGTTTCGACGAACAGTCTCAAAGCCCTTTATCTTCACCCTGCCTTCGCCGTCGAGCAGAGCATACTTCTTCTTTGCCCCTGCCTGGCTTGATTTGAGCGCGACAAAGAGCGCTGCCTGGTAGTAGCCTTCAAACTCCAACTCCATGATTCCGGGGAGTTGCATGTTCAGTTTCTCGACAAACCTCTTTGCCTCGTCGATGCTATGTGTTTCGAGGAGTATGAACACGCTGTCAGTATCGGAGTAGAGTACCGAGAATCCTGCCTGCCCTGCCTTTGCGATAACCTGTCTTATGTAGTGCCTTCCGTAGGCTGTCACAGATTCAGCGCAGTCAATGCTGTACCACCTTGCTGCAAAAAAGCCCAGATAACCGTAGAATGCGTTTGCCAACAGCTTTAATGTCTCCTGCCTTGCTTCAAGCATCTGGTGCTTGCCTTTTAGCATCTCCTTTATCCGCATCCTTCTTGCGATGATTTCCTCAATTATTGTCGGGATGAATCCTTTTCTTTTTATGCAGAAGTGATGCATGCCTTCAGGAACCTGCTCTTGGCGGCAGCATTCGCAGTCAATATTTTCTGGAGAGATGTTATGGCTCGATATTATTGTCGGATAAAGGCTCCTGAAGTCGAATAGAGCCACGTTTTGGTAGAGCCCAGGGTTTGGCTCGTGAACGAAAGCTCCCTGGAATGTGTGCTTTTTCCTTTCAGCTATTGTCGAGTAGTCAGGCTTGTTCGGGACAAGCTCGTTGAAATTTGCAGCCTGCCTTATAAGGTACCATTCCACAATCTGGGAAAAACCCATCTTTCCAACGTCTATGATTGACAGTCCGACTATTTTCACCATTTCCAGCAGCTGCGGCAGAAGCTTCATGCACAGCATGTGCGTCAGCCTTGCATCGTGCAGGTTATAGCTGCAGAAATCGTCAAGGTCGTCTGTTCCGCTTTCCCATGCTATGCTCAGCTTGTTCAGGTCGACCTCCAGTTTTTTCTCATCCAACAGCTCTGTGGCCGCCCTGTCAAGGGAATAGTATTCCGAGTTTCCGCTTCCCAAGATCTTTCGCACAATGTCTATCATGTCCAGGTGGACTATACCTGTGACCGCTGCGCTGATTCTTGGCTTGTCTGTAATGGATCTTGTCTTTTTTATCTTGAGCTCGCTGTAGTCAAGTCCAAGGTCGAGCTTTATCTTGTATTTCTTCGCTCTTGCCTCTATGTATGGCAAATCAAAGTTGTCCGAGTAATATCCTGTTATTATGTCTGGCTTGAACGCTTCGATTGCTTCTTTGAATTTTTCTATCAGCTCAGCCTCGCTTCGTGCAAATTCGACGCAGCTCAGCTTTGTATTGTACTGCTTCCATGTAAATACCTTCTGGAAGTTGTCTGAGTACAAAGCGATCATGATGATCGGGTTTCTTTCCACATCCATGCTCTTTCCAAGAGGGTTGTATGTCTCTATGTCAAACGCCAGCACTCTTGGCTTCAGAGTGTCATCGCTGAAGTGTTGGACAGAACTGGCCTTAAAGCAGGGAATTTTCAGTTTCGCTGCCTGCTGCTCTGCCACTGCCTCGGCCAAAGTGAAGAATGTCAACCCCTTATCTATCATGTAGCGTCTCACGTACTGGATGTCATATTCAAAGAATGCATCTGTCATATTTCTCTTGATAAGCGCTTCCCTTATTGCAGGCACTGCCTTTGGCAGATTTACATATACTTTTGTTACCGCAATATCCTTTCCGAGAAATTTCTTCGCAACCTCCTCTGTCCTTGCCACCCTGTAGACTTTATCGTTTTTTTCAACAGAGAGCTTGCCAACCATTGCGTCTTTTGTAACAACATAGAAATATGGCTCGAACCCGGAATCAGAAATGCAGATCTGCTTGCCGTCAGGTGTTGTGCCGTATATTTGCACTGTGACACCTGCGTCAGACTCAGTGTATTGAAGATTTGTAGGAAAGAACTGTATTTTTGCCTCCATAAATCAGCAGGTACAAAATGCGATATTTAAACGTTTTGAAGAACCTTTCAGGATACCGAATATTTAAGGATAGTCATGCCCAGGCGTGACCTATCATTTTTCTCCAAATTTGCCGCATTACAGCCACCAATAGCTTTATAAAGCGACCTTTTTTTCTATCTACTGATGGCAAAGAAATCAAAAAGGATCGACACTAAGATCAAGAGAAAGAAATGGTTCGCTGTGCTGTCTCCAAAGTCTTTTGGTGAGCAGGAGATTGGTGAGACGCCTGCTGACGATGAAAAAGGCATTCTGGGCCGCAAAATCAAGATGAACGCCATGGGCATTACCGGCGACCCGAAAAAGCAGGCATACAGCCTTACTTTTGAGGTCACTTCTACGACAGAATCCACAGCTGTTACCCAGTGCATTGGCTTTGAGATGAACCCAAGCAATGTGAAGAGGATTGTCCGAAGGAACAGGTCAAGAATTGATGACTCATTTAGGTGCGAGACAGGCGACAAGCGCGAGATCAGGATAAAACCCTTTGTAATAACTCGTTTCAACACGAGCAAGTCAGTTGCTACTGCGATAAGAAAGCTTGTCAGTGCAGAGCTCAATAAGGCAGTTGCCACAAGCAGTTTCGATAATCTTGTAAAGGATGTAATAACTGGAAAGGTGCAGATGAAGATCAGGGATAAAGCCAAAAAGGTCTATCCAATCCAGATTCTTGAGATAAGAAAAATATTGCTGTTGTCGTCTGCCAAAGAGATGGGCGTGGAAGAGGCGCCTGCTGAAATCGCACCTTTGGAGCCTGAAGATGCCAACCAGGCAACAGGCTAGAATTGCAGGCAAGGCGTTTTCTATGGATGCTGAATTAATGAATCAAATGCAGTGCAATTCGATCAGAAGTTAGAGCGGTTCATTATGACATTTGCTGCGATATTTTCTCGAATTCCAAGATGCTTGCGTAGGCCATAGCTTTTTATTGCCATGGCAATTGCCATTGGTCAAAGATATGATTATGTTCAATGGAGCATAATTGCAATTGAGTCTCAATAGTATTTCACTTGCAAAACCTTGATTGGTTTTCTCGCCACAATTTCCAGACTAATTAGAATTTTTTTTTGAATCAAATCGACCACGTTAAATAGACTGGTGGTATGCTCGCTTCGATTTTCTTGTTCTCATTTTCCACTTAAGCGTAAATCGAACCACCAGTGAAACACACTGGTGGAAAATGAGATTCTATTGACAGAATCGTTATGACCTCCCGGTGGCCTAAAGGCCAGGGTTTCCCCGGCTAGGCAAAAGCTATGTTGTGGTGTTCTGCCTGGCGCTGAATGTAGCCGATGCACGCACATCATTGTAGCCAACAGTCAACGCACAGTTACTTGGAGCCCAAAAATATCCTTGAGGATACCGCAGCCTCACATGCTCCCTGTTGCGAAAAATCAGGTAAGAAGACCTCCCAAGCTCGCCGACACTGTCAGTCATAGACCTGCAGCATGCTCTGTCTTTAAGGCTCGCTTGCGAGCTTTTGACCATCACAAATGAAGATAGTGTCGAACAGCCAAAAAGACACTTGCGAAAATGAGTCTATTCAATTAGTAAAAGTGAAAAATCTTCACATCTATTGAGAAAGCTTCTCGTTGATGGCCTTGAGATTAGAAAGAATAATCTGCTGCATTATCTGATTCAGTTTTCTGTCATCTCTTTTTCTTGCGCCTTTTGTTGAGAACACATATTCCTCCAACAAACCTAATGGGATGTCATATACAGGAATGTTTTGGGTCTTAAGGAGATGAAAGGCAATCAGCCTTGTTGTCCTGCTGTTACCGTCCTCAAACGGGTGTATGTGCTGGAATCCATTATGGAAATATGCCACAAAATCGAGGATATCCCTAAGGGAGTTTTTCCTGTTGCTAATGAATTCATTATACTTTTTAAGAAGGCCTGCCAACCTTTTCTCAATATCTTTCGCATCAGCAACATCATAATCAGGGTTTCCTTTAATATGTACTTGGCGCTTTCTGAACTTCCCAGCCATCGCAGATCTATGCTGCATGGCTATCCCATGATAT
>JBDRIZ010000123.1:0-2855 GCA_043815525.1 Candidatus Woesearchaeota archaeon | reverse complement strand
AATGGACTTTGTTATGAAATTGAGAAATTCTGCAAAGGAGAACAACAGCATTGTGTGCATGGGCATGGACCCTGTCCTTGAGAAGATACCTGTCAAGGGAAAGCCTGGGAAGGTCATTGAAAAATTCTTTTCAGACATCCTGGACGCGATTGTGAGCGAGAACACAAGGCCTGGCATTGTCAAGCCAAACTACCCATTCTACGCGATGTACGGTTTTCCTGGCTTGCGCGCACTAAAAAAAGTCATCAGGCTTTACAAAAAGCAAAAGTTCTTGGTAATCCTTGACTCAAAACGCAACGACATCGGCAACACCTCTGCAGCATACGCGAAAGAGATATTTGAGTTCTGGAAGGCAGACGCAGTGACTGTCGCGCCATACATGGGATCTGACTCTGTTCTGCCATTCGTTGAGTATTGCAGCAAGGGAAAGGGAGTCTATGTGCTCAACAGGACGTCAAACCCTGGTGCCTCTGATTTCCAGAATCTTGAAAGCAACGGAATACCCCTTTACATGCATGTGAGCAACAAGATAATCGAATGGCACAAGCAAGGAATTGGAGCAGTAGTTGGAGCAACCTATCCAAAAGAGCTCGAGCAGATAAGCAGCCATTTTGTGAATTCCGGAAAAGAGGTTCAGTTCCTTATACCTGGAGTAGGCACGCAAGGCGGGTCAGCAGCAGAGGTGGCAGAGGTTCTTAGGAAAACAAACAACGAGCTCTTCCTCCACAGGATCAACAGTTCATCAGGCATCAGCTATGCCTATGAAAAGGAAGGCACTGATGATTATGCAGGCGCAGCTGTCAGGGCAATCAGGAAGCTAAACCAGGAGATCAATCTCAAGGCCTTGTGAGCAGGAACCTAAAGAGCTGCAAGGGACCTTAAGTAACATGAATATAGTCGGATAATATCTTCGGCTAAAGAGCAGCATCCTGCACCAGTCGTGCACCACTCCAGGTGCCAGAATTGCATACGCAACTTGTGGCTCAACCGGATCAAAATTTTTTGTTCTATACCCCTCATCCTCAGCAGACGAGAGCTACCTACAGAAGGGTAATTGATTGCGCAGCTTCGCTCGCTGCAAAAATTTGTGCTTGCGTCATACTGTCGCCTAAGGCCATTTTTTCTTGTAGAAAAAACACATAATAGCAAATCTCGCAATATTGTTTTATAATTTACGAGATTTTGTATAAGATTTCTTGAATGAGAAAAAGGCGTTGCCTTCATCCCATTCCTGTGTTGCTCATCACATTTTAAATATCACCTGTATTTAAGCATGTTGGTGGTGGGTCGCTACGACACTCTTGTATTAGGGTGCAACTCCTCTTATAGGAGAGGATAGCCCATGTTGGTAAGTCATTGGTTGCCCACTCTGCTAAAGGACTCGTCAGAGCCCACAATCTCGTCAGGGCAACCGACTCACCACCTATGCTTTTTTTTGGCATAAGAGTTCTTTTTCAGTTTAGTGAAGCGTAAACCTTGTCGCTGATTGCTCGGGCGATGATCATGATTGTGCCTTTGCCTTTGGCCTTCTTCTTTACCCGGTAATACTCCCTAAGCTTCGAGCTTTTCTTCCTGACTGCTCCATGCGCTGCCTGGACAAAAGCCCATCTGAGGAGAGCCCTGCTTGTCGTCTTAGGTATCCTGTTGCCATAGCTCTTGCCCGCAGAGTCCTGTGTCACTGGGATGACTCCAGCATATCTTCTCAGTTTCTTCTCGCTTGAGAATCTTGTTATCGGACAGGCCTCTGCGATGATGTACGAAGAGGTGATGGGCCCTATACCATCAATCTCCTGCAGCTTGCTCCACTCGTCTGGGAAATGCTCTTTAACAAATGATATGAGACTTGCTGTGGCCTGTTCAAGCCTCTCTCCTACTGCCTCGTAATGAATGATTAACATCTTCAGATTGGTATCTGCCAACGATTCGGCAGCCTGTTTCACAACTAGGAACCCTTTCTTTGAGAATAGTGAGCGCTCAAGCACCCGGATACCCTTGCGAGTGATGTGAGCCCAAATCCTACTCTGCATCCGGTTAAGCTCCTGCAAAAAGGAGTGCCTCAACACGACAAGGTCTCGGAGCTCCTGCACATCCTTGTCAGGTATATAGCTCTCAGGAAAAGTCCCCAGCCTAAGCATGTCGCTAAGTCGCCTTGCATCAACACGGTCGTTAGTCGACACAAGCTGTCTTATGCGTAGCACGTTTGCAACGCGCACAACCACATCATCGCCAAGGAACCCTGCTCTCAGCGGATAGAAGAAGGTGCACGCCTCGATACCAACAACGCATGAATGGTAGTACGACTGCAACTGCTCCTTTAAGTCCTGATACGTGCTGGCACATTTTCCTTCCAGCACTATGTCTCCCCATAGCGTCCTCACAACGTAGTCTGTGCTCTTGCTGTGCACATCCAGCCCGATGTAAAATTTCGTTTCTTGCATACGCCTTCACCTCGAATGATGTGAAAGCAACACACTTAAGAAATCTTATCCCATCTGCTATAAGTAGGGTTTGCCATTAGATTCTTGTTCCTGAAGTATGGCATTCGCTCATTTGATAAATGCACTTCAAATTTACTTCTCCATTATTCGGCTCCTTGTCCCTAGCTCTGCTTGGATTCCGCTACTGAATCAGCCATCACGCCAAATTCCCATGCAGCATGCTGAGCGAACCCATCCCAAACATTGATGCCATACTTAGTCACCATTTTGGAATAACGTATGTGTTTAGCTTCTGACTAGATTTAATTTCTGGAATTGTTGTTTTGAATCACCGAAAAGCTTATATCTTTAATATATATTAGATATATATTATGATTGTTGAGAAATTCAAATGCCCAAATTGTGAAAGAGAGCATG
>JBDRIZ010000122.1:0-4931 GCA_043815525.1 Candidatus Woesearchaeota archaeon | reverse complement strand
GAGGACATGCGCAAGAAATACGGCAAGAGGACTGCAAACGAGTTTGTTGACATGATTGGCTCTCTTCTTGCAGACTACAAGTATGAGGAGGCTTTTGCCTTGTATTCTCAATTAAAGGTCCAGTTTCCAAGCGCTAACCTGTCTAAAGAGATGTACGAAAAGTTCAGGGCATACATCGATGAGGGTCTGCTCGAGGGCTATCTGAAGAACAAGCAGGCTGCAATTGCCATTCTCAGGGATTATCTGCTGCATTTCCCAAATAGTCCTGATGCTGACAGGCTGCTCCTTACGCTTGCCAGTCTTTACAAAGACGAGAAAAATTATGACCTTGCCAAGTCTGCCTTGTCTAATTTGGTTTCTCAATACCCTCAGAGCCTGCTTGTAAGGCTTGCAAAACTTGAGTTGGATGAACTGAGCATTTTGATATCAGTGCAGAATGAGGGTGATTCTGCAATACAGAAGTATGAGTCGCAAAAGTCAAGCCAGGATTATGACACGAAAGCCCAGGCCCATTTCAGGCTTGGTGCTATATATTACGCTTCAAACTACGATGCAGGAATCTCTGGTATGGATAAATCAGTCTTGGAATTTGAGTCTGTTGTCAAAGATTTTGGTAACAGCCCCTACTCTGCTGATGCTGCATACATTCTTGGTTTGATGCATCAGACTGATGATACTCTTGTTTGCAAATATTATAGCAGCGTCAGGTCTTATCCTAGCAGAGGCACAATATTTGACTTGAGCCCAGCCATAAAGACTGGGGAAAAGCTTCTGGAATTTGGATGCAGCGCTGATGAGACTGATTATGTTGATACCTCGCCTGTGCTGCCTGTTTCCGGAATATGTGACAACTCTGCCAAGCTTGCAAACGTTGACCCTGTGCTTGTCCAAAATATTCCAAAAATAGAAAGCGCTGTTGGCGCTTCCTTTTGCGTGCACGATGGTTGTGCAATAAGCGGCCATGTCGAGAGATCCCTGCATTATATTAAGTCAGGAGAAAATTATTGCAAGGCAGTTGATTTCCATCTTGTTTATCAGGCGAATGCTTCGCAGTTTTCTTTGCAGGTGGCGAGTATGTATGATACCTTGAAAAGTCTTGGCTTGGCTGGCAAGGCTGGTTTTGGTGTTTACCCTCAGTGGAACAGTCCTGGCTTCCATCTTGACTTGCGCGGCTACAGCGTTTTGTGGGTAAACCTTAACAATGACTACAAGTATGGCACTTATGACATGGTCATGGCTAAGGTTAGTGATTTTGAGAGTGCCACGTAGCTAGGTTCCGAAAGTTTTAATAAACAAGTTCCCAATTTCTCTTGTCTATGCAAAAAAGAGGGCTTGGCAGGAGGGCTGATGTTGACCCTACTCATCACCTTTACCTTTTCTTGTTCGAGCTTGTACTTTTAGCTCTTGTGACTGTCTCCTTGCTTGGTTATGTCAAGTCTATTGAGAAGAACTATATAATCCAGAAGACCTATCTTTCAAAGGACCTTGCGCTCCTCACCTCTGTTGTGATGGCAAGCCCTGGTAACATCAACTATGTCTATGCCCACCCTAAGGTTGACCTATCTACATTTAGGTTTGACTTTGATAAGGCTGTGACAGTTGTGGAAACAGGCATGGAATATGTTGGCAAGCCTATATATTATCCGTTCACGCTTGACAAGTCTGTTGCCTTCCAGCCTGTAAGCCTGTCAAATCCTGGCTCTATCCTCTTCAGCCTGCAGGGAAAAGAGTTGAGGGTAGCAAAGTCCACAATCGAGGCCTCTATGGTCTGCCAGAATATTGTTGTAACAGACTCTCCTGGAAAAATTGTTGTTGATCCAGGCCACGGAGTGGACCTGCGGGATGGCTCTTCCACACACATGCTGGGTGCTGGCTATGAAGTGAATGGGCTTGTGGAGCAGAATATCAATAAGTATGTTGCAGCCTCTCTAAAGAGCCAGCTTGCTAAGTATGATGTTGTGCTTTCCAGGCAAGGCGATGAGTTTGTCTCTGATGATGATAGGAAAAATCTTGCCTCTGCAAAGGACGTCTCTCTTGTTGTCAGCCTCCATTCTGGCTGTGATTATTCTGAGCAGTTTGATTCTGTCAGGGCATATGTCTATTCATATTCCCAGAATATGATAAGAAGCGAATATTTCGCCTGCCTTGCGCTTAAGGAATTTGCAAAGCTCCCTGATGTGAAAAAAGTGGAGCTTGTGAAAGTAACTCAAGCCTCTGAAAGTGTTTTGGACACTGGCAATGTTGCTGTGCTTTTCGAGATAGGAAACATCTGTTTTGATTCTGTATTGCTGAAAAAACCGTATCCAGAGCTTAGCCAGCCAATCGCTAAGGCTGTTGGACTGTACTATGGACACTAAAGCCCAGATCTCGCATCACATGGTGATTTGGATACTCAGGATTATTTTCTTGATTATTGTCATTGCCACTGTGTCGCTCCTTATTTACAAATACATCCAGACAGAAGTCAACATTTTTGATGTAGAGTCTAATCTGTTTGTTTACCAGTTTTTGTACTCTAAAAGCGGTCTGTCTTACTATGACTCTTCGACTGGAGAGTTCAATGCAGGAGTGATTGATTGTTCTTCTGACTTGGAAGATAAGCTTAAGGGCTTTGTGTCAGAAAATGTTGCTGCAAGGATGGTCTTGAGAAGCCTTGAGTTTGAGGATTACAACACTTTTTACTTCAACAAGAGGGATTTTGACAACTGGTTTGTTGTCTCTAAGTTTCAAGGGCCTGGTGCTGCAAAGACCTTGAACAAGAGGCTATATGTCTTGTGCAAGAATCAGGATCTTGTGTATCCTGCCTGGCTTGATATTGTTGTGGTGATGTCAAATAGCTAAAAAAGCAGCTTTGATGGGAATTACTATTGCAGAGTTTGCTGCCTGGCTTACCTATTTTTTTGTTGTTGTAATCTTTTATGTTTTGTTCGCTCTTGATTCAAAGGTTGTTCCTGCCCAGGTAATAACAAGTGAGATCCAATACCCTGACATGGAATTGTTCCTTTTGAACCTGATGAGGACGCCTTACCAAGGTGTGAACCTTGCTGATGTTATTGCAAATGGGGTGGAATATGAGTCCTCAAGGAGTCTTTTTTCATCGAATGCAAACAAGCGTTTCGGTCCTGTCTTGATTAATGATATTGAGGAATTCAAAAATGTCGCTGCGCCTGTTGTCAGGGAGTTTGTGCAGGCAAATTTTGGCAGCTCCTGCTATGAATTGAAAGTGTCCAGGCAGTCTACTGCCTATATCAGTATCATTGGTGAGTCATGCCTGCCTGGAATTTCTGGCCAGGCTGTTGTCATGGTTCCAAGCGTCTCTCCTGGCCAGCCGCCAATAAAGGTATCTCTCGAGGTTTATGCCCGTGCTGAGGCTGCGTTCCCATGAAAAAGGGATTTTTTTTCAGTGTTGGATTGGTGGTTGTCTCAGTCATAGTCATGACCTCTGCTCTTATTGCCTTGCACAGGGCAAAGCAGCCCTTGCAGGAGCCTATCGGCAGGAAGCAGTTTGACATTATCAATTTGTACCAGAGAGGCGAGGAGGCAAAATTCTTCATCGAGCAGTCTGCGAAGTATGCTGCGGGTGATGCTGTGATTTCCTTGGCTCACCTTGGAGGCTTCGCGACTGAGCCAGTATGCGGTTCCTATCTTGGATATAATCTATGGCAGTCTGATGGCAGAACCTGTTACCCTGAATTTGGGAAAGCCTTTGCCAGGCTTTTCCAGCCTCTCTTGGGATCAAGGATTACTGAAAATGCTGAAAGCCTGCCTGTATCCTACGCTGTCTCGTTGCTTAATAAGAATCCTCTGACGCTGCTCAGCCAGTCATCTGCTCCTTTGGTTATTTGCATAGAGGGCAGGCTTGAGGCAAAGTCTGAGCAACCGATTACTTTCCCTCAGGTTATTCCTGTGTCAGACAAGGGGATTATTCCTGATATCTACAATAAGCATGGCCAGTCCATTAGGATTGCTGTACTAAACTACCCGATTGTTGACGAGGCGCTTATTGCTGGAACAATAGCAAAAGAGTCTGCAGGAAACTCAAATGCAGTGTCTGCTACAGGTTGTGCGGGACTCATGCAGTTTTGCTACACAACTGCAACTGATTTTAAGAGTATTTTCGGCACTCTTACTCCATGTAGTTGTTATGGCAACTTGTGCAAGACAGCACCACAGTGCAACACTCAAAATGACGGTCGCTTCAACCCTGAGCTTTCGATAAAGGCTTCTGTGCAGTACTACTCAAATCTGCTTCGTGCCTATCAGAAATACACTTCTCATGTTGAGTTTGCTATTGCTGCTTACAACGCCGGTCCAGGTGTCATAAATAAGGCAATAGCAGCTACCGGAAAATCCGACCCATTTTGGCAAGAGGTATCAGCTAGCCTTAAGCCAGAGTTTATTACATATTTTTCTCAAAACGCAGATCGCGTTAACAAGGTTGATGAGATCAGAAATCATGTTGCAAGGGTCATGGAATACCGCCAGCAGTACAAGTTGCTTGCTTATACTGGTATGGCACAAGCCTATGAGCAGGCTGCAAAAGAAGACACTCATACTTGTTGTATTTGTGAATTGTGTGGCACGCGTTGCAGGTTAGAGGCAGTTCCCACTTCAGTTTCTTGCGGCCCGTATTCTCTTGGCAAAGGAGAGAACTGTGACATGGGTTTCTGCAAGCCACCAAGCCAGAGCCCAGGTAATTACGAGTTTATTCCGGTCTTCAAGACCACTATCAATTATGACCTTGATGAATACAGCGAAATAATTGATGCAGTCAAGTCACGACTTGTTCCGCAAGTGGCTGGTATCTCGGCTGGTGCAAGGCTGGACGAAGCAGTAAAGGTTGCAGCTGCAGCGCTTTCAGCAGGCGACTTCAAGTGGTCCTATGGCTCGGACTGCGATTCAGGAAGCGACAAGGTACTTAATCGCTTTGT
>JBDRIZ010000121.1:0-6353 GCA_043815525.1 Candidatus Woesearchaeota archaeon | reverse complement strand
GGCAGGACTGTTGGCTCTTTTTTTGCTTTTTGTCCTGTTGATCCTGTTGCTGCAGGCAGTCTGGTCACGAATATTGTCTGTGTTTCGTCTGGTGCTTCCGGCAGGAGTGGCAGTGGTGTGATTATGACCTTGCATTTCTCGCGCGTATCTTCTGGAGCAGCGCATTTCACCTTTAGCAATGTGCAGATTTTTGACTCCAGCTCCAACCCTGTCACTGCAACAACCAACCTCGTTGCTGTTTCTGTGTCATAGAATTATTGTCAGGAAAAATCTACTGGCAGTATCTGACTTCGTCCGCAGTTACTGCCTTGTCAAAGCAGAAAAATGTCTCTTCTGTTCCAGGCACTTTGACGCGGGGTATGAACTGTA
This sequence comes from Candidatus Woesearchaeota archaeon, assembly GCA_043815525.1. GTDB lineage: Archaea > Nanobdellota > Nanobdellia > Woesearchaeales > JAZDKJ01 > JAZDKJ01. The sequence continues at coordinate 5,984 of JBDRIZ010000121.1, read as the reverse complement.
CATTCCTGATTGCGCCGTATTTCTCAGAGTCATAGCTGACCATTCCCTCTAACGGGTATCCTGGCTGGAAGGTCTTGTTTGTCACGTCTGTGACGAATATGCTTTCTCCGACCACCCACATCTGCACTCCGTCTATTTGATTGTTTGCGTTGTTTACGAGCACGAACTTGATGCCTTTTTCAACTAGGCATATCTGCTGTTCATCCCTTACAGAAAACAGCTGGAGCGATATTGGCTGGCAGAGTATGCTCTCATTATAGGCCTTGCTGCTGAACTTGCTGTTCTCGTAGTAGGTGCTGCCAAAGCTCATCACAACTGTTCCAAGGCCTATTGCGAATGCTATCAGAACCACTGTTGCCACAAGCGGAGACATTGCTTTTTTCAAGTTACTGTGAATCCTTCTTGTTTTAGTTCTATCTTGCCGCTCTTCACTTTTATGGCGAATGGCATGCTTAGAATTTTCACGCATAGTTTTTCGTCTATCTCTATTGCTCCGTCCATCAGGTGTCTGAGTGTCATCACCACCTTCTCCTCGTGCATGCCGCTGGAAAGCGTATAGAAGCCCACGCCACCGCTCTCCTTTATCTTTGGGACTATTGATTGTAGGAAGTAGTATATTGTGTTCGGGTTGCTGTACATCAATAGTGTTGAGAGGGAGTCAAAGACATACCTGTAATACCCCCTTATCTTCTGATACTTCTGCTGGATTTCAGAAAGCGCTATTGCCATGTCCGAAAGCGCAATAGGGCCTCCTATCCTCTTCACTGACTCGTTGCTCTTGACTTCGCGGTTGGCGTTGATTGAGTAAGTGTCCACCCAGCTCATGAAACATGGTTCCTTTTCTGGAAACTGCCAGTTGTACTGCTCTGCTTTCTGCCGCAGGCTTTCAGGTGACTCGTCTGTTGTGACTATTAGTCCTGGCTCTTCCTTCAATAAACCTTTATACACATACTCAAGGCACAGGAGTTTTGTCTCGAAAATTGGGGGTGTGAGGAGCAGTATTGAGGTGCTTTTTGGCAGGCCTCCTCCGAATAGAGTGTCCATTCCCTGTATCCCGGTCGCAATTAAGTCAGGCATGGTTTGTTCAGCCTCTTTCCAGGTTGATAGGCACCTCTTTTGGTTCTGCTTTGCCGTTTCTTTTCTTTTGCACAACAAAATACTGCCTTGCGTCCTGTTTGCCAATCTCGACTATGTAGTCTGCGCTCTGCCTTACCTTTTTGAGTATTGCGTTGCTGTACGGCCAGTGCGTGAAAAGGAACACTCCTGCTGCAGTGTGTTGCTGGAACAGCTGTTTCCAGACCTTTGATTCCTGGATGTATTCATCTAAGTAGTTGTTCACCATCATTGACAGGCTGCCGAATATCACCATAATGTTTTTCTGGCCTATCTCCTTTAGGACTGTCGCGAGGACATTTGTTATCTGGCTTGCGCTGTTGGGGTTGCCTACTATGAATTTTTCTTTTGATGTGGCGTGGACAAGCTTTGAGTATGCGTCGATGAAGACGAAATTGCCGATTCTCTTGAATGCCGTGATGTCGTAGCCGTGCTCGACTATCTCGGTTTCGACTGTCTCAGCCTTTTTTGTCTGCACCACGAAGATTCCGTTGTTCCCGCGTGCAAGCTGTTTTTGCAGAAGGTAGTATGCGAATGGCCTGTCGTCTATTCCTGGCTTGGTCCAAAAGACTGTTGAGCTTCCTGTCTCAAGCCCTCCTCCAAGAATCTCATCAAGCTCAGGGATGCCTGTCTCAAGTATTCCCATGCTCCCCTCTTACCCAAACTTTGTATATAAAAGTTTCTCTTTTAGTGTGCGCCCAAATCTCCCAAGCCTTTGCCGATTCTTCCTTTGTCTGGCATTTGCCTCAGCAGTAAGGGCATCTATGTATTGTCTGGACGCAACCATCTTTCCGTTTTTTGCGACCAATGCCTCGACCATGTCCAGCCCTATTATTTCCAGCACCTTTGCTTTCAAGCTTATCACTCCTGTGTGCTTAAGGCCAGACTCGTGTGCGAGAGTCATGAGCAGCCCTGCGTCCTTGAATGTATTGCACCTGACATGCAGGATTGCTGACTCCTGCTTGAGCCACGTGCCTGCCTTTTATTGCTGCGTTACAGCGTCTGGGTCAGCTGTCTTGTGCGTCACATAAAGGGTATTTGCGTCGCACTTCCTTTTCTTCCTGTCTATCACATGTATCCTTCCTGCGCAGCTGCTTGTTGTGCGATAACTGGTTTGGCTGTTTATCAGTCTTATTATGGGCAGGATTTCTTCGTCTATTTGCGCCTTCCTGCTCCGGTCCTTCCTTTTGCCCAGATGTAGAACTAGCATCTATTTCTGCACGATCCGCTTCATCCTGTCCACGAAGTCCTGCGCGTCCTTCAGCAGCTTTTCGTAGTCCTCTCCGTGCACCTGCCTTTGCTCTCCGTGCAGTATCCTTTTGCTCTGCTCGTAGAAGTTGCGCATTATCGAGCAGTACCTTTGCTCAAGCAACCCCTTTTTGACGAGCTTCTGGTCGAGCATATCTGCCACGTGGCTTGGGCTGGGCGGGATGTGTCCCATTTTCATCAGCGCTGCGTGTGCAGCATCAATAGTTGCCCAGTAAAGGTCGACTGTTGCCTGCAGCAGGTGCCATTTGCTGTTCACTATCGATGCCGGAGCTCTGTGCAGGTAGGTGTACACTGCCTCGTAGCTTGGCCCTATCCTGCCCTGGTACAAAAGCGCCTGCAGAGGGTCAAAAAATCCTGAGTCTATCAATGCCACCCCATCTCTTAGAATGTTTATTGCCACAGGGTCTCCTTTCCTGACCAGATCCCAGAGGTTTGAGAGTTTCAATGTTGTGAGGTGGATTCTTGTGTCAGTATCTGCGACGAGCTTCTGCATTATTATCCTGTATGCTTCGACTCCTTCAGATGTCATGACTATTGTGAGGTCGTCGACAGCAACCATTATGTCTATGTCGTTCCTGTTGTCATCTCTTCTGGCTGCGCTTCCAAACAGCACTATTGCCTTGCAGAATGTGCCGAGTTCATTCACTATTTTTTTTGCGAACTCCCTGGAGGTGTCTAAGTCCTTTTGGGAATATTTTCTGATATGAGGATTCTCTTTTTTTTCTATTTTAAATTCCATGCCCCTTTCAACCCAGCCTGAGAAGTGTATATTAAGTTTTCTGACTATTTTAAAGTGGCAGAATTGCTATTCGAGCTTTCGCTGCACAAATATGCTTACAGGCGTGGTGTTTGCGATGAATGTCATCTCATGCTTAAGGCTTGTTGGGTGGTTGTGGCCTCCGTACAGGATAAGTTTTCCTTTCAATTCCTCCAAAAGTTTTAGTTCCAGCCTGTGGTTTGCGTGGTCTGGATGGTAGAAGACAAGGTCGTATTTGGCAAGGTCATGGTCATGGTAGTCTCCAAGTAATAGTTTCGCCTTGATTTTCAGCTTATTTTTTATTTCGACTGCCTTGTTGTGTAACTCTTCGTCTATTTCAATGCCTGTCGCTTTTGTGAACAGGCTTGCTATCAACGCAACTTTTCCATCTCCGCTTCCAATATCAATCATGTTCCTGCACCTGTTGAGTTCAAGCCTCTTGAACAGGTCGTATATGTCGTCTGCAACAGCTATTCCCCAGTAGCCAACTCCAGTGTCTTTTAATGGAAGCCTTCCCCTGGAGAGTAGCCATGTGTAGAACCTGTCGTACTCTCCTTTTATCGCGAGGTACTTCGCCAAATCCATGAGGATAAACTTTACCACAGACTATTTAAAAGTTGTGATGGTGTTGAAGAGTTGTTTCATGCTCTTTTGTGAATCTCGCTAGCCAAAAAGTCCTACAATACCTTTGGGTCTAGATGCTTATCATGTCGTACCTTAGCTTGAGCTCGATGTCATTTGTCATCTTCCACATATCAAATAGCGCTTTGTGCGTAGGATGTATATAGGTGTCCAGGCCGTATGCGTTCTTTAGCTTTGATGCCCTCAACACCTTGTAGATGATTGAATCGTCTATCTTGTTTGTTACAGTCTGCTCGTCCTCCATCCGCTGGTCTTTTCCCTCCCCATAGCCGTAGAATGTGTTGTAGCTGAAGTCATAATCCTTAAGGTTTCCAAGGTATAAGAAAAGTTGGCTGTAGTCAACGCTTTTTGTTGTCTCCTGCATTAAGAGCAGCTGTTCTTCTGTAGTGTCAGGTACAAGTTCGTCAATTGAGTCTTCTTCGAGTTCTGTTGTCTTGTCTGTGACTTTTTTTGTCAAATCAGAAGGTTCTTTGTCTGTTTTTACTAGTTCCTTTGGGCTTTTTTGTGCGTCTGCAACTGACTGCGAGCTTTTTTTAGCAGAATCTTTCCCTCTTTTGCTGTCTTTAGGTTTAGGCTGCTGGTCAGGTAGCTTCTCAATATCTTTCTTTTCTAGATCTTTTTTCTCTTTTGCAAGTATCAGCCCGATTATCAGAGATTCCACACCCATGTTGGATATGATATCCAACACCTGTTTATATCTTTTTCTCTTTTGTAGTGAAAGCATAAGTAAGAATCAATAGCTTTCACTAATCAGGAGAAGGCAAACAATTTCTATAACTTTTTTTGCCTTTGACTATTATAGCTCAGCTGAGAAATGGCTTATTGAGCTAAGCCAACCCTGACCTGTATCTTGCCTTTCTAATCCAAAATCCAAGTTCTGTCGACGTATTCTATCCCTGTGGTGTAGAAAGAGTGTGGCATCATCAGCTCATAGTTCCTGTGCCGCAACTCCCTTGTTGCATGCCAACTGTCAACATACTCCATCATTCGAATGGCACCTCGCTCCATAGCACCCAGTCGTTTGACGGGCTGTATGCCCCAAAAATGTATAGCGGCGGCTGGGTTGCGCCGTACCACCTGTTTTCCATCTGCGGCCATGTTTTTGGCCCGAACCTTCCGACAAAGTGGCTGTACACAGGGCTTCCGAGTGTTTGCCAAGCCTGCTTCATTATCCTTCCTTCCTCGAAGCGGTCTTCCTCCCATCCTTCAGAGACTACTGTGCCGTCATACCCTCTTTTTTTGAGCGCCTCAATCACCTTCTTTAGGGGCAGGTCTCCTGACCCTGCTGGAAGCGCGTGGTGTCCGTAGCCAAGAGAGTCCACAAGGTGTATGTGGCCGATTATTTTCTTGTCTGCGAGATTTTCCACCTGTTTTATGTACCATTCCTTGAATCTCTCGTCTGTCTGCTGTTTTGTCTCTCCTTTGTCTGGAACAAAGTGTGCTCTCCACATCGATAGGTGCTGGGTGTCGAGTGTTGCCCTTATATGCTCCTCTGCCTCCTTTTTTGCCTGCTCTTTTGTAATGCCCTCCTTGTAGTAGGGGTTGGTTACATCCATGAGCTGTCCGTCCTTGTCAAATCTCTTGAGTGGGTCTTTGATTTTCTCTGTTGTAAGAAGGTCTGCCATCCTTTCCCTTGCCTTTGTCACAAGTTCCATCAATTCCTCTGGGTGGCTTCCGAATCCCATCTCAGGGAAAATGTTTTCTGGGGCAATGAATATCGGCCTGTTGACTTTCGGGTGATTTTCTGTCTGCTGCATTGCGTGTATTCCTGCCTCTGCGTAGCTGTTCATGCTCTGGTCCAATGCGTAATCCTTCACAGGCCTGACGTGGTGCAGTGTGTCTTCTATCCCCTCTGCTTGTGCGTCTGCAGAGGCTGATGCTTCGTGTATGTACTGCATTCCCTGCTCTGCCTCGCGTAGCTGCTTTGCAAGGATTTCGCTTGGTTTCTTATACTCTGCAGGAACAAGGTCTGTGCGCGCAATTGCGTCTTGCTTGAGTATTTTCCAGACTTCATCCTCTGGTATTTCCTTTTCAAGTCGCTTGTAGTAGTCGAGTGATTTTCTGAGCGCTTCGACCTGTCTTTTTGTGTCCTCGTAGTGCCTTCCGTGGAATAGCGATGAGCCCCTGTACTGCAGTGCCTGTGTTGTCATCTGTATCCGAAATGCCATCTCTTCAGGAGCAATCTGCTTTTCTGGGTGTTGCT
>JBDRIZ010000120.1:0-4982 GCA_043815525.1 Candidatus Woesearchaeota archaeon | reverse complement strand
GACCTTTCCAACAATGTTTCCGTCAGTAGTCTTTTGGATGTCCTCAAAGCCCCTCTGGTAATAATGCAGCTTGATGTCTGCCTTGTACCTGTCTCCGACAATCCCATTATCGCAGACAGCACCTGAATTAAAGGTCCTGATCTGGCCGTTCATAATCGTACCGTTGGCAAGAACCCAGGAGCAGGTGCCTACATCAATCTGGGTTATCTCTATGTGCTGGCCCATGCCATTCTGCAAAGCCAAGGTGACGCTGTTCGGAGTGACCTTGTACTCTGCGCAATTGATGCCAGGGGCAATAGAGCACTTTTGAGGCAAGAACTTGTCAGGGCTTAACACGCCAAAATACGCAAGAGCGCCGATTGCCGCAAGCACTACCAATATTGCCCAGCCATAAGTCATCAAGAATTCCATCGAAGCCTGGCCACGAGTCATTGCATGCAATCACCGACTCACAGATATATAAACTTTTCGACAGAGAAAAAATGAGGTGAAATATTTATATACCAGTGAACAGTAATCAAGGCAATGGAGAAAATGGGGAGAGTAAAGACCTACATCACAGAAATAGACAAGGCCCTTTCAGGGGGGATACCAAAAGGCCACATAACCCTTGTTGCAGGAGGGGCAGGCACCTACAAGAGTTCCTTTTGCTTCAACATAGCGTACAACGCGGCGCTCGAAGGAAAGAAATTAATCTATATAACCCTTGAACAGCAGGCAGACTCGCTGTTGCAGCAGATAAGGAGCATGGGCTATGACCTTTCTAAAGTCAAGCTTCGCCAGGTGCAGGACACCACCTCAATGTTCGCCGGCATCGAGAAAATCAGCAAAACAAACACAGACATACTGCTATTGGACATAGCAAACATCAGGAAGACAATAATAGGAATGACGAAGAAAGCAACAAGGCATGACTGGTTTCGCGTGATAGAGAGCATGCTCTTAAAACTGAAAAACAAAGGGCTAACAGACATTTTCGTGCTGGACTCACTCACAGCACTTTACGCCCTGAGCGACTTCAAGGAGCCAAGAAAAGACATATTCAACATCTTTTCCGCAATAAAAGACTTCGGGTGCACTACGTTTCTCGTTTCAGAAACAACAGGAGATGCACACAACGAATACGGGATAGAGAACTACCTTGCAGACGGGATAATAAACCTTGCCACAGCGAGAAAAGAGACGCGCGTAGTGGGAGAGCTGTCAATAACAAAGATGAGAGCCACTCCTGTGAACAGGGATGTGTTTGTGATAGAGTTCAAGGACAACAGATTCAAGGTCAATCCCTACTGGCTCAGGCCTTCGTTACCCTAGGACGCGCAAAGGCTTTTGCGCAACAAATAGGACATCCCTCTCAATCGCATTCCTATACCCTGATTTCTTTGCCATCTCAATTAGAGAATTACATCAGGTTCCCAAAAAGCCTTCCCATGAGGACTGTCGCAATCTTGAAGACAACAACAGAAGTGATGATGAAGATTGGTATGTACTTTGCTCCTGCGCGGACCTCGCCCTTCTTGATTGTCGCGACAAGTATAGATGAAAAGAAGCTTGTCACAATAAGCGAGGTGTAGGCAAAAATCGTAAAGTCATCAAGAGAAATGCCGACTTTGCCGAAAGTCAAGCCCATGACAGCGCTGCTTGACGGAACATCAATGTTTCCGGTAATCTGGTGGATATTATTCAAGAGCTGGTAGGACAGGCCGAAAAGGACTGGAGCAGCAATCATTGTCGCAAAGCCAATGAAGATAACATAGCTTGTGACATTTGCAGACATCTCCTTTTTTATTAGCTGAGACTCCTTGATGTTCAGGCTGATCTTGTTCAACAAGTCGCCAATCTCGCCTCCAGCCTTTATGCCTTCGGCAAGAAGGTTAATTGAGCGCTTAAGCACAGTGGAGTCATACTTTGCTGCAAAATGCTGCAGCGCAGACTCAAGGTCCTCACCGCTCATGGTCTGCTTTGCCACAATCTCTATCTCCTTTGCCAGGACTCCGAAACGAGGCCTGACAGCAAACCAAAGCGCGCGGTCAATAGGCATGCCAGCGCGAATGTTCGCGCTTGTAAGCTCTAAGAAGTCAGGCAGGACCTCCTCAATAGCAAGCTTTCGCTCAAATATCCTCAAATCCAAAACCACGTGAAAGAGCAGCCATATTATGAAAAGAATCAAGACAAAAAGGACAGTCCAGACAACAGCCATGGAAAAAAGCGCAAAGTACACGCTGTACCCAAAATTTGTTGAAAAAAAATACAGCAAGTACCCAGAGATAAGAAGGTTAAGGCATATGCTGAAGCGGAAAAAATACTTGTTAAGCCTTGCAGAGTCAACGCGCATACCTGCAGCGTCGAGATACGGCTTCAGCTTGTACTTGGGACGCCTGGCCTTGAGCTTTCTCTTGATATTTCTCTCAACACTCTTCAGCCTGGAGAATTCCTCCTTTTTACTCTTCCATTTTTCGCGCCAATGCTTGAAAGTCTCCCAAAAGCCCATGCTCATAGCTCCATCGAAGGCCTGGAAGCCTTCACTATGCCCCAGAAAATAAACTGGAAACAAGCGATAAAAAACACGATTATCATGAGCATAGCAAGGTTTAACTCAATAGACAGAAAAGACGCAAACACTATCATCATCGTCGTGCCAAGAGTCGGCACAATGACAGCAAGAATCATGTAAAACATAGCCAAAGGATTCAGCTTCTTGCTGTAAGCCTGGACCTCAATAAGCTGCTCGCGCGCAATCTGGTCTACAACCCCGGAAAGAGACCTTGTGACCTCTGCGCCAGTCTTCATGCTGTTTATTATCTGCCACAAGATCTTCCTGAAATTGGCAGAGGGAGTGAACTCAATTGCCTCGTTTAACGCATCCTCCAAAGGAGTTCCCATATCAACCTTGCTTGTTATCTCCCTGAAATACTTGCCCATGACAGGATAGTTCCTGCTAACATTCAAGAATGCATCAAACAAAGCGACACCAGACTCGAGCTCGATAATAAGGTGCCTTGTCACGAACAGGATCTCCCTCTCGATCTCGCGCTCCTTGCGGCTTATCTTCACATCTGGAAGCTTGAGCATGTAGAAGAACATGCCTATGAAAATCAGCGGAAAAACCACGAACAGAACGCCAAGAAGAATATCGAGTTTTGCAAGCACAGACCCAACAATGAAGATAATGCCTGTTGTAAGGTAGAAAGAAGACAAAAAGGTTTGTTTCACAAATTCCTCAGGCTTGTGAGACATTCCTGCCTGCTTTAGCTTTGTAGTGAGGCCAGGAACGCCCCCTGCTATTGCCTGAAAAATCCTTGTGTTGATCTACACCACCGGCTTGTTGGTTCTGACTTGCCTTAGTAAAAAGTCCTTGTCAGTATAGTAGTGAGCCATCACCTCACCAACCTTGTCGATATCATCTATGTTGTTCTTTGCCATCCACTTGAGAATCTGCTCCTTTTCGCCAAGGGATCGATTTATCTCATTCCTGCTCATGCCAGTGAACATCTCGAGGTTAACCATCAGAGACTTGGACGAAGCAACCTTCTGCAGGACATCCTTTCTTGAATCAAACTGCATGAGAACGCTTGCTGTGCCGTTCTCCAAAATCTCTGAAACCTGGAAAGTCCTCCTAAGGCCAGAGCGGCGATTCCTGTACTGGACAATAAGCATCTGGATTGCAGGAAGCATGGTGAAAGGAACATCAATGGGGGGGCTTGTCATCCTGGTAATCACCTCTTTTGTGCTGTTCGCGTGCACAGTGGCATAGACAGAGTGGCCAGTGTGGATAGCCTCAAAAAGGACCTCAGCTTCCTTCTTCCTCCTTATCTCGCCAACAATTATCCTGTCAGGCCTCATCCTCAAGGAGTTGACCAAAAGGTCAAGCATAGACACTTCCCCTTTACCTTCAGGATTCGGAAGCCTTGTCACAAGAGGCACCCAGTGCAAGAACTTCGGAAGCTTTATCTCACGGGTGTCCTCTATTGAGATGACCCTCTGATTTGGCGGAAAGAAATTCGCCACAACGTTAAGCATGCTGGTCTTGCCAGAAGCAGTGCCACCAGCAATAAGAGCTGAAAGCTCGTACTGGACGCTCAGCCAGACAAGGGCTGCAGCAGAAGCAGAAATGGTCTTGCTGTTGATGAAATCAGTGATTGTCCATGGCTTAGTTGCGAATTTCCTGATAGTGATTGTGTTACCAGCATTAGAGATTGGCATAAGCGTTGCATTAACCCTGTCGCCGGTATCAAGATGGGCGTCCATCAAGGGCTCAAGAAGGCTTATCTGCCTTCCTATCTTCCTGCCGATCATGTTCGAGTAGTGCCTTGTCTGGTCCTCGCTTGCAATAGTCACATTGGTCTTGAGCCAGCCATGCTTCCTGTGATAAACCCAGACAGGCTCATCAGCGCTGTTGATAGTCACCTCCTCGAGGTTCGAGTCATCCATCAAGATCTCGACAGAGCCCATGCCAAGGCTCTTCTGCACAAGGTAAGACACCAGAAACTCGGCAGTCTTATCCTCAATGTCAGGAAAGTGCCTGCTGATCATATTCTTGATGGCCTCAATAAAACGCTCCTCAATAACGCCAGCTTTTTTTAAGTCAGTTATCTCGACCATCCCAAGATTGACCTCGTTGATCAGATCCTTTCGTATCCTCTCAAGAATGACCTCTGTGTTCTTGCTGATGCTTGCAATAGAAATCTGGTACAGCGGCACGAACTCGTGAGGGTTCCTGACTATACTCACAGTTATAGGCATCTTGCCAGAAACAAACTGGTAACTATCAAGAACTGGACACTCTTTTCCCACCTCTTTTTTTACCATCTAAATTTTTTTCTTCAGCTCTTTTACCTCAGCCTCAAAAGCTTTCTTGTCCTTCTCAATCTCCTTGAACTTTGAGTCAAGATCGTTTATGTACTTTGTTACATCCTGAGACTTGGAGGCTATCTGGAAAGCCTTGGCCTTTCGGATAAGGTCATGGAGGTCGTGCTCAAGCC
>JBDRIZ010000119.1:0-3026 GCA_043815525.1 Candidatus Woesearchaeota archaeon | reverse complement strand
CCCACAACAATTCAAAATACTTCCTGTAGCTTTCTGCAATCTCCTTCTGGCTTATCAATATTGCCAGAGGATTTTCTGTCCACAAAATTATCGCGACCTTATCGCCATAGACATTAGTTGCAGCATGCGAGGAGTACTGTTTCGGAAGATACCTGATATCTGCGTCTGGAACCTTCCTCTGCAACTTTTCGCAAAAAATTGCCCTAACATGAATACCTTTCCTTTGCCTTTGTAAATCATACCTGTCAAAGTAATACTTAATAATCTCGTAAGCATAAGTTGAGGCTCCAAAAACAAGTATCTCTTGGGCATCCCTTATCTGGTCATCAAAAACAGTCTTGAGGCCATGCTTGCCCCTGTAGAAAGTTGTATCCTGCTTTTCCCTTGACATGGAATACTTTAACTCAAGCTCAGGCAACAGTTTTTTCACTTGGTCAAGCTTTTCCTGAGAAATCTCAAGGATCCTCTTGGGGTTGGCAGCCTGGTAAAACCTTCTATTGTTGGTCTTGATATAGGACACAAGGCCCTTCTGGATTAGCCTTTCAAGCGCATCATAGACACTCCTGCGCTGTATGCCAGAATCCCTTGTAATGGCTCCTGCAAGGCTGCTGCCAAGGTCAAGCACAGCCAGGTAGACTTTAGTCTCAACCTTGGTGAGACCAACCTGCTCAAGAGCACTGTTGTCCATGTCTATCAGTAACACACCACTTCTTATAAATATTGTGGTAAATAAGATACCCACAAAATTTCTTATGTTCTGCCGGAATAATAATCATCGGTGATGAAAAATGAGTAAACAACTGGAAACAACTGTAAGAAAACTGCTGCAACAGCAGAGAACAAAAAAAAGTGCTGACAGGCAACAGTACGAAGCTGACAAGAGATTTTGCCAGCTGTATGACTCTGCCATGGCAATGATTAGGGCAGGACACGTGATGCCCAGAGGAAGCACATACTTTGCAAGGATTGTTGAGCAGCCAAGAAACTATGTGAACAACGCAACAATAGTGCAAAGGCTTGAGGACAACTATTCAAAGCTCGCAAATGTTATAGAAAAGTACAGAAACGACTGCAGAAAAGAGCTTGTTGAGAAGCTAAAGTACGGAGCCAGGTAGTTTTTATTCTTTTTCTTCTTCTGGCTCGTAAGAAGGCACAGCAGCCTTGCTTATGACCATGACATCTCCGACAGCCTTGACAAGCTGGTGAGGGACAATAACGCCCTTGGCAGAGCCTAATACCTTATTTAAAAAAGAAGTCTTTGTAGCCTTTACGCGCCAGCCAAACACCTTGGTCTGGGTCAAGATTGCCTCTTCAACATCCCCAAAGTACTCGCCAGAGTCAGTAAAGACTTTCATATCATAAGCGTCAGTTATCCTCTTCATCTTGAGCATGATTTTCCCTCCTTCATCACTCTTAGGTATTTAAATTGAAAGAGAATATCTATAAATAACTTTCTGTTTTCCGAATATAGAATGACCCTTGACATCATCGGCACATCACATATTGCAAGAGAATCACTGCAAGAGGTAAAGAAAGCTGTGGAGAGCGGGCAATATGACATTATAGCACTCGAGTTGGATGGTCCAAGAATGCAGGCGCTACTGCAGAAACGCACAGGAACAAGCATAAGAGACATAACAAGGCTTGGAGTCAAGGGATACCTATTCGGGCTTATCGGAGCATGGGCAGAAAAGAAACTGGGAAAGATGGTTGGAGTAAGCCCAGGAGCAGAAATGATTTCAGCATACAAAGCAGCAAAAAAACAAAAGCTGAAAGTCGCGCTCATAGACCAGAGGATAGACATCACCTTGAGAAATGTGTCAAAACAGCTCAGCTGGAGAGAAAAGTGGAATTTTCTTGTTGACATATTGACAGGCTTCTTCAAAAGACCTGAACTTGAGTTCGACCTGACAAAAGTGCCATCAAAAGAGGTTATAAAAAAAATCACACAGAAAGTCAAAGAGAGATACCCAAACCTGTACAAGGTGCTTGTAACAGACAGGAACACTGTTATGGCAAGGAACCTAAAGACTGTGATGCAGCAAAACCCTGGCAAGAGGATCCTTGCGATAGTCGGAGCAGGCCATGAAGACGAGCTTAGAACACTTGTTATGCAAGACACAATCACTTATTCTCTAAGCGTGGGATAGTGAGAGATAAGTCAAGTTGTTGACGTTTTGCTTCTAAGATGTTTGTCTCCTTGGTTCAAGGTTTTCCTCACCTTGCCTTCGCAGGAGAAAAACCGATAGAGTGTTTACCACCAGAAAGTCAACTCATGCGCCAAATAGCAAATTTTTTATAGCTACCAAGAGAAGAACACACTTATGGGTAATTATAGCGACCTATGCAAGAGATACCTTATGTTCACTAAAGAAGAGATTACTGGAGTCATAGTATCAATCCTGGTTTTGACCATGATAGTGGCATTTGACGACAAAAGCGAGACATTCAACATCTCATCATGGATTGGAAACTTCCTGGTGTGGCTGATAATTGTTGCATCGTCATTCATTGTCCACCAGCTTGGCCACAGGCTCATAGGCCTAAAGATAGGCTACAGGGTGGAGTACAGGATTTGGTGGTACGGCCTACTCATTGGCATTGTTGTGATGCTTTTGACCAGAGGAAAATTCTGGGTGCTGGTCCCAGGAAGCATCTTGGTGCACCACATGCAATTGCACAGGCTTGGAAAATTCAGATTCGGGCCAAATGTCTTCTCATTTAGCATGATATCACTGTGGGGCCCGCTTGCAAGCATCTTCTTTGCAGCAATAGTCAAGACACTTCAGGTATGGTTCGGTCTCGCAATATTCGGAGAAGCATTTGTAGATAAACTGTTCATGTTCAACCTGTGGCTTGCAGCATACGCACTATTACCAATACCCCCTCTTGCAGGAAGCAGGATATTCTTCCACAGCAGGGCAATATACGTATTTGTCGCAGCATCAGTAATAGCCTATGCAATACTGATCAGCCTGGGAGTATTCTCATTTGTCTTCGCAGTACTTATAGGCCTTGCAGTCTGG
>JBDRIZ010000118.1:0-2964 GCA_043815525.1 Candidatus Woesearchaeota archaeon | reverse complement strand
AATATCCTTTTCCCTAAGCCTTCTCAAAATAATCTTTTGAGAAATGTTATGCTTGTAGTCAACCTTGCCTATAACAACAGAGCACTTGAGCAGGTCAGCAGACATAGAGGGAAGCTTTTTCACAAGCTCCCTTAAGGAGATGCACAAGGTAGATGCTATTGACTCGATCTCTTTTTTTGAGTGCTGACCCATCACCTCAAGACAGCGCTGCTGGAAGGCTCTGACAACGAGAGGCACACCAGACTGCCTTAACTCTATGCCTCGGACCTTTATCTTGCCATTATTGAACACACCAAAGTAGCGTGCAGGAACAGGCCTTTTAGAATCATTTATGCTTGGCAAGAAAACAAGCCACCTGAAAATACCCTCAAAACTCACAGGAATACCAGTCATAAGCTCGAGCTCCTTGCAGAAATCCCTGACATCTGATTCTTTAATGCCCTTCTTCTTGATGTAGAGAGAGTCAATAATTCCATGCACAACCTCAAAACCATGCTGCTCTGCAAGGCTTGCTGCAGCGACAAGGATTTCCCTTGCGTATGCGCAGATAGCCATGTGCGAAGTCGGAACACCCATCTTGAACTCCCTGAAGCGAAGGTAGCCATAGCAGGTCACAAGAACCATCTTCAAGCCCTTAGAACGGGCCTTATTGACAGCAGTGGGATGCTTTTTGTAATACATGCGGCGGTCAAGAATAGGCTTTATAGCAATTGGAACAAGACCCTTATGGCGAAGAGAAGCCTTGACAGGAATCCCAGGCACAGAATCAAAAGGCCCAAAGTCTGACAGGATGGTGTCAGCGCTGATGTTATGGTTGTAGATAAGCCAGGGATACATGCTGCAAAAATCAACCTCAGCAACATCATTATGAAAACCAATCTTAGGGTCAAATGTGTGGCCTGCCCTATCAGACTTCAAAAGCTCAAGCATAGTCAAGGGCTTGTCAACAGGCTTTTCCTTGAAAGGAACAAGGAAGCCATGCTGGACCATCTGCCTGACAAGAGCAGTCTGGAAAACAGCGCCGTAACTTCTTGACGCTGCCTGCTGGAACAAACTACCTGAAAGCTGGCAGAGCTCGATTATAGCATCAACATCACATTCATGTCCGATGGTAGTGGAAGCATCAACAAGAAAACGGCCATGCAGGCGGATGGCAAAATCACGATAGTGCACTCTGCCATAGCTGTAGAAGCTCTTGCCACCCTTATATTTGATAGGCGCATGGTCAAAGCGGTGGAATGGGCAAACAAGCTTATGGATTTCAAGCCTTTGCACAAGATAGGGCAGCCTTGAAAAAGCATAGTCCATGACAACAACATCAGGGTCAAAACTAGAAAACTCCCTAACAAAGCTTTCCAGAACTGACATTTCATCACCTTCAAGCAACCTGCCATTGAACCTAACACATCTTACAGGACCATCCCTTGAGGAAGGCACCACACTGACAAAGGCTTTCTTCAATGCTATTGTGTCGTTTGATACCTGAACAATCCTCTTGTTGATCTCGACAGAACTGCAGGGAACCAGATTGTTCTCGTACAGGAACAATTGCTCAGGAAGAATGTCAGCATTGTACATCCTGACCCTATGCCTTGTTGATTCTTCAATCCAATTGACGAATTTCTCAAATTCTGAGAGGACCGGGACCTTGACTGCAAAAACCTTTTTCCACTGCCTAAGGTAGTTCTGCTTCTCCAGAGGAATATACTGGATTTTGTTTTTCTTCAAGAAATTCCCTGATTTTTCTGAGGCCTCAAGATAGATGAAGGTGTTAAAACCTTTCTCAATCCTCAAATCGCTCTCAGGACTCTTTAACCAAAGGACTATCGAGTTCTTCAACCTGTAAGCATCCAAGAGATAGGCTCTCATGAGAGTCGCAGAATCTAAACTTTAGGAATCCTTTTTCTCTTCTCTGGCTCTTTCAGATAATTCTCTGAGGATACTAATCTCTTTTTTGTTCTTTTTTCGAGTTCTGTCCTGGCGATATTTGCAACTTTTCCGCCTTCTCTTGATAAATTTTTATGTTCGTCAAATGTTTGTGGATTGTCAGTTTTTTCA
Organism: Candidatus Woesearchaeota archaeon; assembly: GCA_043815525.1. Taxonomy (GTDB): domain Archaea; phylum Nanobdellota; class Nanobdellia; order Woesearchaeales; family JAZDKJ01; genus JAZDKJ01. The sequence goes on along the minus strand of JBDRIZ010000118.1, from coordinate 906 downwards.
ATCTCCGCTGTCGATGCTTCTCCAAGCATATTAAATATTAGCTCAAGATCAGTCATATGGTCTCGAAGATTCTCGTTTTTCAGTCCTTTGAATTTCTTGTATTCTGATGGTGTCATTCCAAAGCTCGCTTTTGATATTTCTGCTGTGAGTATTGAAAAATCCTCTTTGGATTCTATTCCTCTTTTTTTCCATTCATCAGTTAAGTCTTGTCTTACTGCAATGCCCCTGAGTCGTTTATCAATCCAGGACTTTGAATATCCTTTTTGCTCGTAGATTTCTTTCATTCTTTCCTGAGCAAGTTCAGGATTTTCTATTTCTTGAATTCGTTCATGACCTACTTGGGATAACCATAGTTTGAATGGCTCTGCCTTTCTTGAGGGAACTGATTGTATTATCCTAAAAATGTCCTTTGTATTGCCAGCCAGTGTGTTTCTGATCTTGCCTGAACTTGAGGGTATGTCTACCTGGGGACAATTTGTCCCTATGTACCTTCCAACCTCCAAATCCCTTTTTCGCAGTTTTTTCAGGTAATCTGTGGGATTAACGCTGTCTGTCAAGACTGCTATAATGTCCACTATTGAAAAGTACCATTGTTCTTTAAACCAGACTCTTCTGATTTTCTTATCTTGAAACACCACTAATCTGTTGTTATTTTCCATTCCAATATCCACCAAGAGTCTATTTCATAAATATTGGGAAAATTTGAAGCAATTTTAATTCATAAATCATATCATTGCCCATTTTCGCATAAGTGGCACGTTCCTGGTTATAAACCTCACGCAGGATTGTCCAGTGCATATGTAAATCAGGTATGCAGCGACTTTTTGCCAATGGTTTATCAGGCAGCATACCTATTTAAAAACGCATCTTGGGGCTCCAAAGGAAATAAAGTCTTCCTGGGTGAGA
>JBDRIZ010000117.1:0-15196 GCA_043815525.1 Candidatus Woesearchaeota archaeon | reverse complement strand
AGATTGTTCCACATACGGGCCTTGAGCCACATCTGTCACGCCCCTCACGCGCAGTATGTTGCTCTCGTTAAACAGGACCAAAGAGATGTTGAACCAGCCGCTTGGCTTTGAAGAGTTATAGACCTTTGCTATAGATCCCTGAGGCACATTTTCTGAGAGATTCTCAAGCAGATCAATCCTGTAGGTGCCGTCAAGAAGATTTGTCTTAGCTGTAATTGTGTACCTGGTGTAGTACTGCCTGTAATGATTGCTGAACTCTATATACCTGGCAGCAGTAAACAAGCTGCTCTTTGTTTGATTGACCACAATATACATGCGACCCTTCGGGAAGTTATGCAGAACAGCGGCTGTGCCATACAAAGTGGAGTTCTCAGTCGCAACAACATAATTTAGGCTGGGAGTCAAAAAGCCCTGCTTGGCAAAAGCAGTCACGTTTATTCTGCTCTGGTTAATAAACCCAATCACCTGCACATTGCCCTGCCTAAGCACTGGCTTGATTGGCCACACAACAGGGGCAGGTGGTGCTCCGGTAATAGCCAGCTGGTTCGAGGAATTCCTGTAGCCAGAATCCTGCAAACCATGCTGATCGCTTGCCAGAACACTGCATTTCAGCAAATCTCCCTCTACAAAGCCGGTGGTAATATTCTGGGTGGTCACTCCAGCCATTTCTGAGAACCCAGAACCGTGGCTAACGAACCACTTGTAGACAGACCCCAACTCACTATCAGCATCAAGGTCATTGAATGAGTAGTTGCAGGTCACGACTGTTGCTGCTACTGTCCTCTCAATTATTACCCTGATGCCTGAAGCGTTTGGCCTGTGATTCACGCTGAAATTGACTGTGCCTGTGACAGGATAGTTGTTCGAACAGTTGTAGGATGTGTCGCACACGCGCAGCCAATAGTTTTCCTCAGATTCCTGCTGCCTGACAGTGTATGTTCCGATTATTGGATTTGCAGATGTGAAACCAGTGCTGTTGAATGTGTAGTCCCAGCAGCCATTGTCAAGGATAGATGACGAGTTGCACACGTACAACCTTACCTGGGAAGATTTTGAACTAGCCCAGGCAACCCGGAAAGTAACCTTTGCACCAACACCTGTTGGGTGGGTGCTGTTGGAATCATCCATCACAGACAGTATTTGTGGCAGCGCGCTTGAGATTGAGGTGTTTAGTATGTTGGCTGGCGAGGAGTTCCTCCCATTTCCAGTGCCGTACGAGTCATAAGGGGTGACCTGGCACTTCCACTCATCACCAACAAGTGTGTTTCCATTGGTGAGTATACTATTACTCTTTATTGGATAATACTGATATGTGCCCTGCCTCTTCACAAACCATTTGTACGAAAGAGACACATTGTGGTTGTCTGAATCAGAGACAGCGAAGGCAGTGCAGTTCAGGTTTGCAGAGTCAACGAAAGCAGCAGACGACGAGCTTATGTTAACCTTGCCGACATATGGCAAATGATTGACATAAAACTCGCCAGGCCTTGCTATGGAGCAACCACCACTATTATCGCACACCTTGACAAGGTAGTTGTTTTGCCAAGAATCAGAATCTTTGGCAAAATAAGAGCACGACATCGTTTTGCTTGAAGACAGGCTTGTGTTGCAGTACGGGCTCTGCACGCAGCCAGAGGTTGGCTGCTCCCTATAGTTGATCTTAATGTCGGGCTGGTAGTAAACCCTGCCGCCAGAGGAGACCACCTTGTAAGGTCCAGAAACATTTGAGGCGTGAATGAACACTGAATCATTCATAAAATCAGAGTCGCTATCACAAATATCATCATCATTTGAATCAATGCACAGCTTGAACGCAAGGTAGCGGCCTGGCAAAGGCTGCGCATTGTATTGCGGAACCAGGTAGTTATATGTTCCAAGGACAAAAGCGTTATTGTTGTCCCTTGCAATCAGAGTTGAAGTCGCATTCACCTCTGTGTCTCCAACAGAAGCGACCTCGTAGACAAGAATGTCATACAAGAAGCCAGTGTTCTGCCTGCGCTCTTGGGACTCAGACACAACAGTTCTCCTGCTGTCACCAATGCTCAAAGTGTAGCTGTTATCCCTGTCCAAGTAAATGTCGTCAGCAAGCGAGAAGTTGGCGCTTGAATCACGGTCATGATATCTATGCCTTGTTTTCGAGAAGTTGCGCAAAGTCGCGCCACTTGGAACAGAACCTGTGATTACAGAGTCAAGGTTCTCGTCATACCTCAAGGGAATTCCTCCGCTTGAGTTCTCAAGGACTATCGCCTCTCCATAAGTATAGGTGCCAGACCCGTCAGCATCATAGTAGGCCTCACGCGTGAAATTCCTCAAAACAGACCCTATATAGAGGTCTCCTGACTCAACAACAGATTCGGCTGCATAAGTCCACTCATCGTTCTCAACGTATTTGTAAGGCTTAATCGCGATGTTCTGGGCGTACAGGCCTGTCTTGTTAGAGTAGAACCAGGCATAACGCACAGCGTTCGAGTCAGAATCGCCAAAGCCAACAGACTTGTTTGCTCCGCTGTACTGACTCTCGGTCTGAGCATAATCCGAGCAAACATAAAGCCTCGCCTGATCGTCCGGATCCTCATAGTCCACCCATGACACGTTAAAAGTGACTGCTGATCCAACATTAACCGGTACTGTTGCATTCGAGTTATCAGAATATCGCACTACCTGAGGCAGCGCGTTGTCTATTATGCGCACAGGAGAGGAATTAACATATGCTGTGGCATAATCCGAGTCACCCATCCAGCTTGAGTCGCTATCCTTCACAAGCACAGCACACTTCACATAGTCATCCTTGTCAAACACTCCTGAAAAAGTGTTTGCGTATTGGTTAGGAACCTGCACATATGTGTTCAATCCCTCGTTGTTGATATACCACCTGAACATTGCAGCACCTGTGTTTTCTGAATCGCTGTCAACATCACTAAAGGAGTAGCTGCACGTCAGAATAGAAGACTGATTCGGAGTCAAAGGCGACAACACAACATTAGCTGCAGAGGGGGGAGTGTTATTCACTGGAATGTACGCTTGAGGAATCCTCATGGTTGTGCTGTTCTCTAAGGAGTCATAGGCCCTCATCTCGCAGACTACCTTGTCAGCCTTTGTTATGTACGAGCTGTTTAGGACTGCCCTGCATTCGCTTGTCGCGTTCTCGTGGTGCATTCCGTACTGGTCAGTGAAATTCGCTCCAAAATATATGCAGTCCGCGCTTCCAGTGATAGTCCGAGTCACGCCTCCTGGCGGGAATGCCATCACTGTGAAAGAATAGTCCATTGTGAGAATCTGCTCATCAAGATCGTAGGCTGAAGCAACGCACTCAACCTCGGTACCTCTCCTCAAAACAGAATTAGTTATGTTAACATATCTCATCCTCGGCTGCGCGTTCGCAACTGCAAAGACAGAAGAACTTGCAGTACACCTTCCAGCAACTTCGCACGCTTGGACCTTGTAGTAATAGTATATCAGGTCTGTCACGTTGCTGTCATAATATAGTGTGCCGCCTGCAGACACGTTGCCAATGTTAACATATCCCTGGTCTGCGAAAAGTGAGCGCATAACCTTGTAACGAGTCACATCGTTGTCGTTTGCTCCGTCATCTGCAGAGACTGTCCAGCTGACCACGATAAGGCCTCCCTGGTCTCCAGGAACATCAGAAGCAGCGACATTACTCGGCGATGCCGGAGCGCTCGTGTCCACAACACTGATGTTATCAGTGCGGGCTGACATGCTCTGGCTGTCAGTGACGTTAATAACACAGTTGCCTACAGAGTTGCCAGTAAGCACAACTGAAGACGATGTGCTCGAAGAGAGACTGCATTGGGAACTACCGCTTGTTACAGTCCAGCTGAAGGGACTTATGCCAATGTTCACACTGAAGGGCTGGGTGCTGCCACGCTCGACTGTTGCAGTAACAGGCGAGATAGCCATAGAGGTGTTGTAGGCTACAGTGACTGAAGAAGACTTGATTCTTGCACCAGAGAATCCATGGACATCACTAGGAGTCATGTTGCAATAAATTGTGTCACCAATCAGGAAGTTGCCGCTTGTCAAGGTTGCAGTGCAGGATGTGCCTGAACAGGAAGCAGTACAGGTTGGGCAACCACCAGAGCAGCCAGACCAAACGCATACGGCAGTAAAAGGGGTGTCTGCTGTGTCGACGTCAGTGATATTTCCTCGGCACAGCAGATTATTCGAAGGGGTGGGTGAGCTTGGAGTCAGGGAAACAACTATGCTTGGAGCATGATTCACCTCGAAAGTCCCGCTTCCTGCAAAGCAGGAAGAGTACTGGCCAGAGCTATTCCTCAGCTTATAGTACCAGTTCTGCGACCCTGTAGGCATACTGATTGTTGCATTCTTTTGCAGCCTGATAGGGCTTGAAGACGCAGTAGTGACACGACCAATACAGTACGTCGGATTGCACACAACAGCATCACAAGATACGCAATTGCTGTTCCAGCACACATAGAGCTCCTGGTTTGATGCCTCATTCCAGCCATAGACTGTAAAATTAATGAACTGATCTACGTTCACAAAGGTCGGCTGGACATCGCTTGAGGCAGAAGTCACAGCAGCTTTTGTCAAGTAAAAAGTGGAGACAGTAACTAGGAGGATTGCAACGACCAGGATAAACATTTTTGATTTCATAGCAGATCCAATCTTCCCTCCTTTGTCTTCCTGTACTTCTCAACTGACTTTAACAGATTTGCCTTTTTAACTCCTATCTTTTCTGCCTTATCCTCAATTTCTGACATCTCCTTTGTATGCTTGTCAAGAGGCATTGGCTCAACTTTCTTCAGGAACAAACCTTCATCCTCAATAGAATAAACCCAAAAACCAGTGCCATCAGAAATCTTGAGCTCAGAACGGATATCCTTTGGGATAACTATCTGTCCCCTACTGTCACACTGAATCAGCTTTGGAAAACGCTTCATTTCTGAAATTCTGTATTTTCTTTAGTAATTCCTATTTATTATAGCATATTTCTTATAATAAATATGTAATATAAGATTATTATTTGATTTCATAATTTTAATGTAGTTTTTCTAAAAATATTATCTATTTTTAGTCTATATTTCTGATAATCAGAATAACTGCGAGCCAGGATTATATAAACATTTCGAAAAGAGTTTGTGCAATAATGACGTTTGTGCAAAAATGAGGTAGACTGTGTAAAAATGCGACTAATTCTTACATAAAGCCGAAAAAAGTGGAATTTGTGTAAAAATAGTTTACACTGTACAAGAAGACCTATAAATATTGCACAAAGCAGAAAAAACAGATTTCGTCAGAATTACCAAACAGTCTGGCTGCACTACCTCAAAATGTCCTCAAGAACCAATTCCTTGTCCAGATTCACACCATGCTTTGCAAAAAAAGTTGCCACATTGTGAATATCCCTATGCAACAGTTCTTTTGCAAGAGGACTATTGGTGGTTGTTGCCTGCGAGAAGTCAATAAAGACTGGCTTCTCATTCAAGTTCAAGATATTGAAACTCGAAAGGTCGCCGTGAACAAGGCCTGAAGCATAAAGGGATTTAACCAAGGAAATTACTTCGCCAAGAAAACGCTTTGGGTTTGCAGGGATGCAGTCCTTTAGCTTTGGCGAAGGCACAGTATCACCAATAAGCTCCATCACCAAAATGTTGTATTTGAAGGTTATTGGAGTCGGCACGCGCACTCCAGCCTGCCTGGCAAGAAGAAGATTCCTGTACTCCCTCTGCGCCCAGGCAAAGATGATTTGCCTGCTGCGCTTCTTAAGATGGGTGTAGCGGGAATCAGACTTAATGTAGTCATACATCCTGTTGAAGTCGCAGGTCTCAAGCCTGTAAATCTTCACAATCACAAGAGATCTGCCTTTTTTTGCAGAAAAAACATTCGACTCTTTACCAACAAAGACCGGACCAACAAGGCCATCAAAATGTCCCTCAGAAATCAACTTCATGATGTTACGGTTTGTAAAATCATCAAAAACTGTATGACTTGTCTTGAATTTCTCGCGAGTAATCCTGGCCATACAAAGGTTAATAATTAGGAAGGATAAAAAACTAGTGGTGAGCGTGGCAGACAAGAGTTAGATTAACACTGATCTGCAACAGAACAGTCAAAAAAAATCGTAACCCAATAAGTTTATAAATCATCAAAATAGTCTAATATTAGACAAAAATTGGCCGAAAAAAGACTTATTACCTTAAAATAAGCTTATTTCGGACCTAAAATTGTCAAAATAAGCATAATCATTGCCCGACACGAGAGTACTCACGGGAGCTTACGATAAAATCAAGCGATGAGCTTGGGAGTTAGTGTTTCGGGCAACACCTTATATTTACCAGAGAACCGGAAGGTTTAGGGCATAAATAGGACTGTTTCATGATTCATCATTCACATGTGTTTGGAAGTTGTGAAGTAAGCCACATGAGACTAGTTCTTGGCTAAAGCCCTGGAGGAATTAAAATGGGAAAGATTAGCCCAGTATCACAAAAATATATTATTAATGCCTTGATAGAAATCGATGGCGTAGTTGACAGACCAGACGTAATCGGCGCAATATTTGGCCAGACCGAAGGGCTGCTTGGAGCAGACCTTGAATTAAGAGAGCTGCAAAGAAGCGGAAGAATCGGAAGAATAGAGGTCAATGTTGATACAAGGAGCGGGAAGACAAACGGAAAAATCATAATCCCTTCAAGCCTGGACAAGGCAGAGACCTCAATAGTCGCAGCTGCGCTGGAGATAATCCAGAGAATTGGCCCATGCAACGCGAAAATCAAGGTAGAAGACATTGAAGACGTTAGAGTCTCAAAGAGAACCTTTGTTGTTGAAAGGGCAAAAGAACTTCTCAAGAAGATGATGGAGAGCGTAATGCCTGACAGCCAAGAGCTGGCAGATGAAGTTGCATATAGCGTTAGAGTGATGGAAATACAGGAATATGGAAGAGACAGGCTGCCAGCAGGACCAGCAATAGATGAGTCTGATGAGGTAATCGTGGTTGAGGGCAGGGCAGATGTCCTGAATCTCTTAAAGCATGGAATCAAGAACGCGATAGCACTCAACGGCACATCAGTGCCTGAGACAATCATAGAGCTATCAAAGAAGAAGGTCATCACCGCATTTGTTGATGGCGACAGGGGAGGAAACCTCATAATAAAGGAATTGACTAGCGTCGCAGACATAGACTATGTCACAAGAGCTGCTGACGGAAAAGAAGTCGAAGAGATAACAAAAAAGGAGATCCACAAGGCTCTTCGAGGCAGGGTGTCAGCAGAACAGGCGAAACTAGACATAACGCGCGACGGACCAAGAGATGACGACAGGCAACACAGGCAACAAAGGCCAATGCAAAGACCACACTACCAGCAAAGAAGAAGTGAGCCTGAGCCATATAGGAGGTCGCAGCCAAGAGATGACGAGAAAAAGAAATTCAAGGAGATGCTTGAGGACCTTATAGGAACAAGGGGCGCGTATGTCCTTGACGAGAAATTAAGCATACTTGGCAAGGTGCCTGTATCAGAACTTGTGACAACACTAAAGAGCCTTACAAGCGGAGTGTATGCCATAGTATTTGACGGCAGCATCGAAAGAGAGATAACCATGACTGCAGAAAAGAACGGGATAAGCTACGTTGTCGCAATGGACAGCAAGGTCAGGCCAAACGAGACAAGAGTCTGTGTACTTACAGCAAACGATCTGTAGAACTAATTTCTTTTTTTAATTATTATGCACACGCTGGTTGGCACGCAAATTGTCAATAGAAAACAATCTCAGCCTGGCTCCAAAGCTCTTTGATACGCGCAAGAGCAGCTGCAGATTCCTTCTGCCTGAGAATTGATGGCTCTATCTGCTGCCTTGCCTCCTGGAAAGGAACAAGCTTTTTTGCAGTAACCTTGATTATGTGATAGCCATAGTCTGTTGGCACAACATCACTAACTTCACCAACATCAAGAGAAAATGCAGCATCACTGAACTCAGGAACCATCTGAGACCTTGTGAAATAGTCAAGGTCTCCACCCTGCTCAGCAGAGTAAGAATCAAGGCTGTAAGTTTTTGCGATATCAGAGAAGCCAGCGCCTTTTCTTATCATGTCAAGCAGGCTCTCTGCCTGCTCACTTGAGTTAACCAATATATGGCTTGCCCGGACAAGCTCAAACATATCCTTGTTCTGCTCATAAAAAGCAGTGATCTCAACATCTGTAACCTCAATCCTGGAGTAGACTGTCTTGTTAAGAAGGCTGTTCAATTGCATCTGCATCCTGTACTCCTCAACCATATCATCAACAGTCAAATTCCTAAGTTTCAGCTGCTCTGAAAGCTGGTCCCGATTCATTCCTGACTGCTCCAGAAGAGAGTCAATAAGCTCATTAACCTGATCATCAGCCACAACAATACCCTCTTTTGCAGCTTCCTGAAGCAGAAGATCCCTGGCAATAGTCTGGTTCAGCAGATTCTCCCTACTTATTGTCTCGGTGTACTGTGCAGGCAGCCTGTTGTACAAATCATCAATCTCAGAAGCATATACCGGTTGGCCATTTACTGTTGCAAGGACGCCAGACTTAATCTCTGATTTTGCAGGCTGGTAAAACCTTATGACAGCGATGACAACCAGAGCCAAAAGTATTATACCCACAACCCAAGGCACCAGATTCAGTTTCTTATGACGCTTTCGTGGCATCAGCCGGGAAAACCTCAGACCATATTTAAAGATTACTGAAACCGCAGGCAATGACCTGCGATTTGCAGGCAGCACAGGAAATTAGCCATACTAGCAAAAAATATAAATAATCAAGCAGAGGGAATGGCTTTAATGACCTATGATATAATAATTGGAAGAGACGAATCAGACAGGAAGGAATACGGAAAAGAGGGAACAGTGATGATAGGAAAGCACTATGTAACAATGGGACAGACAACATCTCTCTCAAACCCAGTGTACCTTGACGCAATACGCTCACACGTTGTCTTTGTATGCGGAAAAAGAGGTGGGGGGAAGTCGTATTCTATGGGGGTAATCGCAGAAGGGCTCTCTGACCTGCCGCCAGACATAAGCAAGAACCTCGCAATAGTCATCCTCGACACAATGGGAATATACTGGACAATGAAGTACGCCAATGCAAAGGAAGAAAACATGCTACGCGACTGGGACTTGCGGGCAAAGGGAATAGATGTCCAGATATACACGCCATCAAAATACCACAAGATATTCAAGGACAAAGAGATACCCACAGACTTCCCGTTCTCAATAAAGCCAAGCGAGCTTGACCCAGAAGACTGGTTCCTGACATTTGAGGTACAGCCAAACGAGCCACTCGGGATACTCATCGAGAGAACAATACTGCAGCTTAGAGAAACTCTTGCAGACTACTCCATAAAACAGATAATTGACACAATCCGAAGCGACATGAGAAGTGAAAAAGAGGTAAGAGACGCTGCAGAGAACAGGTTCTGGTCTGCAAACGAGTGGGGGGTGTTCTCAGAACAAGGAACAGCAATAGAAGACCTTGTGAGAGGAAAGCAGATAACAGTACTTGATGTCAGCTGCTATGCAACAATGGCAAACGGCTGGAAGATAAAGTCGCTTGTTATTGGATTAGTCGCAAAAAAATTGTTCAACCAGAGAATGACAATAAGAAGAACAGAGGAATTCCAGCAGATACACAAGGCAATACACTACTTCGGAGACGAGGGAAAAGAAGAAAAAACAAGAGAGCCGCTTGTGTGGCTGATAATAGACGAGGCACACGAATTCTTGCCAAACCAGGGAAAGACCTCAGCAACAGACGCGTTAGTGACAATCCTTCGTGAAGGAAGACAGCCAGGAATATCGCTTGTGCTCGCATCTCAACAGCCAGGAAAGATACACACAGACGTCATGACGCAGTCTGATGTCATAATAAGCCACAGGGTGACAGCAAGACTTGACACAGACGCGCTTGGAATGCTGACTCAAAGCTATATGAGAGAAGGGCTTGACAAGTTCTTAAACGAGCTTCCAAGAGTGGCAGGAGCAGCAGTTGTGATGGACGACTCAAACGAGAGAATATACCCTATAAGGATACGGCCAAGGTTCACCTGGCACGGTGGCTCAAGCCCAGCAGCTATGAAGAAGCCAAAGAAGGGACTGGGGTTCTAGATTTGTAACTACTATATAGTGGTTGTGAATAGAAAAATTTATATAATAAAGGCTGTTATATCATTTCTATGAAACCTCTAGCAGAAATCGCAGATATCTATGGGTTAGGAAACGACAGAGATCTGCAGATATATATTAGATACGACGTGAACGAACAGGAAAGAGACACAGCTGTGAGACTAAAGGAACAGCTGGAATACATCATTCAAGACAAACGGGAGACACTGGGAGTTGCACATATCCGACCGATAAAGCTTTCTTCAGAGCAAGCGGAAAGTCTGCGCAAGAATATCAAGGCTGACAAGAAATGGGTGAATGCTTATAGTGAGGTCGTAGAGACCTTTGCTCCGCATATGATATCAACAAACCTTCAGGACCAGTTAGCTTCAATCAGAATCCCATGGTGGAATGCCAACCTTTTATTCCGCAACAATGATTTATATGATGATTCAAAAGGCAGCCTTGACATTGATGCATCAATATCACACAGTTATATCACACAACTTATGAGGTCCCAGAAACTCCGACAAAAAAGTCTTGACAGCATTTCGATAAGCAACATTCTTGTGACTCAAGACGACCTAATAGTATTGGGTTGGCGGGCAGGCCACACATATTCAAACACTTTGATGACTGTTCCTGCAGGATCAGTAGAGTACCATTCCGGAAAGAACCCACTTTTCGAGACTTTGTGGGCAGAGCATTTTGAAGAACTCGGATTGTCAAAGAAAGAATTTACATCTACGAAACTGATTGGCAGAGTCTTTGATAATACTTTAAGCAGTAACTCATTATATGTTTTTTATTCAAAACTGGGAATATCATTTGCAGATTTATTAAAGAAATGGAGGCGATCGTCAGACCAAAGCGAGCACAAGCATTTACTTGCATTTAATGCTGACCAAAGGATTATCCTTGATGAAGTGATGACCAATGGATACAATCCCACCAAGGCTGATCCTGACAAACCACAATCAACAACAGAGCCAAATATTGGCAGTATTTTACCACCTGCTGCAGCATCGCTCCTTTTGTACTGCTACCACAAACAGAATCCGGCATGGGCAAGAAAAGCACAGGAAATGCTCAATAATGCATATGTTTTTTCAAAGAAAGCATTGACATAGAAATCTGCATAATATTCTTGCCGAAGATATTTTTCAAACAACAGAGAAAAGGGACTACCTATAGGATAATGGATACCTTCTCTTATCAACATACCTATCTGCTGGAACCTAAAGTTCAGACAGGGAATACCTCTTCCTGTCAAAGAACTCCTGCTGTTTTCCCTTGTTCCAGTTCTCGACAACCTGGTAGTAGCCTGTGATCCTGCTGATGTGAATTACAGGCTTGCCATTGAAAGGCAGGCTCTTTTGGAAAACATCCCCACAAGACTCGCTGCACACAACAACAGGCTCCTCGCTATCAGAAACAGCAACACCCTGCCTGTTAACATTGCTGACAAAGCCTTCTTTTTCCCCTATTGGCTTACTGCAGACAGAGCAATTCATTTTAAGGCCTCCATCACTGAATATGACTTACGGTCCTTGAATTCCTGCCTCTTACCCTTGTTCCAGGCAGAGACAGGGGTGTAGTAACCAGTAACCCTGGAAAAAACAGTCAGACTGCTCTGTCCCTGATTAGGCAAACTCTGAACGAATTTTTCCTGGCAAATTTCAGAGCACACAACAACATTTGTTGAAGAAACAAAGCCTTCTTTCTCTTGCAGCTCTTTACCGCACACTGCGCAGTCATCCATAGTCGACACCTCTCTTAACGATCTTTTTTTCACATAACTAATTTATATATTTTTGTTTTTAGTTGCATACACCAATATTTTCCTCAAGCAGGTTTGCCTCAATGTCATCAGCAAGATTGTTCTTTCGCAGATGACTAGTCATCCTGTCAAATTCACTCTTGGTCATCTGGCAATCCGTATCATACATATCAATCACCTCAACTATCAACCAAGCAGAGAAAATATATTAATGTTCTTACAATAAACAATACAAAAAATACATATTTTTATTATATAAAATAGGAAAAATATAAATATTTCCACTATTTTCTTATAAATTATCATGCTAAATGAGAAGCTTGGAATAGACGAGAGGGACCAGAAGATAATCACACTCCTGGAGGAGGACCCTAACATTTCACAAAGCGAGATAGCATCAAGAATCAAGCTCTCGCAACCATCAGTTGGGATGAGGATACACAAGCTAAGGCAAAAAGGGATACTCTCAAGAATGGTTGGCATGAACTTCAAGAAAGTAGGGCTTTTCTTGGCAAAGGTTGATGTAGCAACAACAGACACTGAGAAGGTTATAAAAAGCTTTGACCAGTGCCCATTCTTCCTAAACGGGCTTATCGTAACAGGAACAGACAACCTCTGCCTATTCCTTATGAGCCCTGACATGAAGGTGCTGGAAGGAATTATCAACCATCACCTAAGAGCACACCCAAATGTCAAGAACGTGAAAATGGACATAGTGATAAGCCCTGTCAAAGACTTGGTCTTTCCAGTAAGCCTTTCAGCAACAGACCCAAAGAAAAAAGAATTCATAGAAAAATGCAGGGTCTGCCCATATAGGAAAAAGGTGTTCTCATGAAGAAGCCCGGGAAATCCTTCAGTGCATTCGACAATAAGGCAGAAACTTGATTGCAGAGCAGCGGCAGTTGCCAAAAAAATCTGTCAGGCAATTTGAGACAAGTTAATACTTGATTTCTGTCAAGCTCTCAAAAGCGCACGGCTTGATACCCAGGTCATCAAACCGCTTCCTGTAATTTAAGAGCATTAACCCATACACGTCAGGCAAACGGACATTCCAGTCGCTTAAGATGCTCCTTTTGGCCAGCGATTCAAGTTTATTAATTCTCGCCTGCTTGCCAGAGGGTTTTCCTGCAGCAAGGTCAAAAAGCGATTTTTCAAGGTTAGCAAGTTCAACTGCCAGCCTAAGCTGATGCATGCTATTGATATGCTCTCCGGCATAATTGAAATCAAGCATTTTCAACGCCGACTCGTATGCATTGGATACGCCATCAGGAAAGAGATATTTTGCCCGGGCATTCCAGTAATGAAGTTTTGATTCGTGTGGGCTATTAAGACTGTTCACTCCAAGGCCAGCAAGCATCCAAGGATTATCCTTTGCATCGAGGAAGAATTGATTTACGATGCAAGCCAGTTCCTTACGCTGCATTAGCAAAATCTGACGCTTTGTCTGGAATTTGCCTTCCTTAATCTGAATGCCTATATCCTGAATCTGAGAGATGTCATGCGCCGTCAGCATCGGATACTGATGTATTATATCTGTCGGCTGCTGATTCCTAAGCATGGAATATTCCATCATCAGCGGCGTCCATGACTTTTTATCGTAGATGGGCAGAAGCTCGAGCGGAAGCTGTTCAACAGGAATACTGTGTCTGACAGAGAGGAACTCAAGAATTGGGCTGATTTCACTTGCATGCAACACATGCCTTGCGATTCTTGCCAAGTCTTCATTGGTGGCAATCTTTAGGACAGAATCCAGCTCAATGGGTTCCATGCCATGCGCCTGCCCAACCATTTTTCTTGCAATACTGGCATGCTTGCCACCGTTGACAATCTTGTGATACTCAGAAAGCAGTCCATTGAGCTCAGCAAAAGAAGAGATTCCAACCAAAACAAGCGTTTCCCTAATATTGGTCACTTTTTGCTTATCAGCTGAAAACTTATTTGTTAGGTAAATATCAAAATCAGAAAGGACTGCAGTTTTTTTTGTGATCTCCTCAAAAGTCCTGTTGGTTATCTTATGGTAATTCCTGCCATCTGCATCAAGACCATCAAATTCGCCATTCACAAGCGCTGAATTTACGATAGAGTGCGCTTCTGGCGAACTTAATTTTACTATTCTGTGCTTGCGTGCAATAGAGGAATACATCGTTGCGATTGTGCTTAAAGGCAAATCTATAGTGCAATACGCTGACTTGATTACCTTCTGTGGATTTGATTTGTTCTGAAGAATGATATCCTCAAGCTGCGAACGCTGGACCTGCACAAGGACAGGATTAATCTTCTTCATAGAACAGCTGTAGTCACAGTGGTGCTCTTAAAGGTTTACCCAAAACATGCAACCAAAAGTCAAATTTCGCAGCCAAGGCAGTAACGTTGCTGCATTTCAGCCATAAACCAATCTGCCAATCTCCTCGTACTTGTATTCCTGCAATACACCATAGATTTCGTAATCCTTGACAAGGTCAGGGAACTTTTGCCTGATATGCTTCATGATCCTATCAAATTCACCAGGGTTTTTTGCCATGACATCAATGATATAATCCCATTTTCCTATGAGGCTTGCGATATAGGTGACGTTCTTGTTTGACTTCAGGAATTTTAGGAATTCCTGCTCCTGAGACTCGGTTGGGTTGTATAAGGATATGAAAACGTAGTTGACAGTGGGAAAACCCATGCTTGGCGGATTGTATATAGGCTTGAAAGCAGAGATAACCTTTTGCTTGACAAGTTTTGCAATCCTGTTTCTTATGGCATCCCTTGACAGGCCAACCTTTTTTGAAAGCTCTGAAAGAGGCTTTCTTGCGTTCTCGTCAAGATTCTTGAGAATCAGTCTGTCGTACTTATCAAAGGTGTATGACTTACCATAGTATAATCCTGGCTCGTAATTAGGCATATCAACTTTTTCTTGTCTCATTTATGCGTATTTTGAGATTATTATATAAAAAATTATCGCATTTTGCGCTAAAATTTATAGAAAATAATATATAACAAATGTAATCACTATATAGTTACAATAATATGATGTGGTAATAATGAAAAAACTGTATGATCAAATGATGACAGGAAGGCTCATAGGCTATTGGTGCGTTTACGCAGACCAGCTTCAACCAATAACCGATGAGCTTAGGACAAGGCCATATACAGAAAGATACCAATATCTGAACATTGCGGCAGCAGGCAATCCTGCAGTTGGTAAGACCTATCGCGGCACTCTGCTTGCACCTAACACGAGCCTGCCAGACTATTTTGCAGGAATAGAAATAACTGAAAAAAGCAGCCTGAAGAGACTTTTCGGGTTGTGGTTGAGT
>JBDRIZ010000116.1:0-6982 GCA_043815525.1 Candidatus Woesearchaeota archaeon | reverse complement strand
ATAGTCTCCTGTCTTTGACAGCGTCATCCTTTCAGATCCGGTCCTAAGTGTCCTGTCATGAGGGTCCAGCAGGATTTTCGGCATTTCAGGAAACGAGGAAATTTCATAGTGGAGTCTGTTGTCTTTTGTTATTGCCTGGCTTAGAGTGTAGAACTCTTGCGTTTCTGACCACTGCCTGTGCTTGCCCTTGTAACTGACAGCTGCAACCCTTATGAAGTGAAGGCTGAAATCGTTTGAGCAAATGATTTCCGCATTGCTTGCGTCGATATAAGCTGTTTCTGTTTCCTGGCTGTGGTCTATCTTATGGAAGTTTTTGCTGCTGACTTCAAAAGTTTTCGCATCAGGCTCGTAGAGTTCCTTCTTGCCTTCTGCACCCCTTGAAATAAGCCTCCGCATTATGCTGTCAAAGTGCTCTTTTTGCATCAATAAGTCTGTATCAGTTTTCTGTTTATAATATTTTGTAAATAATTCTCCAGTTGCTGCCGAATTTCCTTCCTGTGCGTCGCAATATTTCCGGTTTTTCTTGGCAAACACAAAAGAAGCTCCCTTGCTCATAGGCTAACAGGTAGGTTGGAGGTGCTAACATGCCGCAAAAAACTCAAAAGGATTTTTTTAATCATGTAGATGATTTGATTGGCCAGCAGCCAGCAGCAGGAGGCTCTGGCAACCGCTTCTCAGGAGGCCCACACGCTGTGGTTCTTAGGGACTTGAGCGGAACCATCCAGAGTGAAAGATACACTCGGTTTGAGGAGCAGCTCAAGATTCTGCAGGGCGGCCTGAAGGAATTCATGGACCAGTATCTGACAAAAAAGGGGATTGAGGATGTTCCCCGAAAGGAAGTAGTCATGGTTCCAGAGCGAAGCATTGGTAATTTTTTTCGAAAGCTGATGGGTTATCAATTGAGAGATATGGAAATCGAGCAGACTTTCATTGACAAGAAGGAGAAGCTTGTACCAATAACTGATGGCACTGCAAAGGATCTCCAGAGGATAATTAAGGAATCAACCTCGGTGTTGCGCCAGATGTCAAAGGAGACTGGAACAACAGTAAAGGAGATTGACTCGGTTACGAATGGGATGAGAAGCCTGCAAAATGAGTACCTAAACATTCTTGTGAGAGAAAAAAAGGATTACGAAAACAAGAATGGCTACCTTGCCACGTGCAAGGAGGCAATTTCCCATCTGAGGGAACACATCAGTAGCATGAAGGTTCTCGATGATGGATTTGCCAAGAATATGAACAGGTTTGACAGGCTTGAAGACACTATTGACAGGACAAGGTATGAGATACAGTCCCATAACGTGAGCACTTGGATGGCCACTAACCAAAGGCATGGGCTTAGGATGTACGAGAAGATACTTGACATGGCAAAGTATTCTGCACAGAATATGATGAACTATACTGAAAACTTTTGTGATATGACAGACCACTTGAATGTCTGTGTTGACCACGTGCACCAGGTTTGCGAATACCTTGCAAGGGCTTATGATATTGGCCACCGCACTGTTTTGTACTTGCAGGCTGGCTCAAAGTACCTTTCCGGTATGGCAGGCCTTGTAAAGGAACAGGCAACGAGTCCTGCAACCACAATTGTGGACCCTCAACCCTTCTTCGACCAGCTTAACCGTCACAGGGCTGAGTTTGAGCAGAAGCTCGAAGGCTACAAACAGGAGCAGGAGAATCTGGATGATGGGGTGAAGAAGTTTGCGCTGGCGAGCAAGGCAGAATAAGACTGCAAAAGCGTGTGCATCATGCATCGATGAATACAAAACTGCTGTACTTGATGTGCTGGTGGGTAAGGCACCGAATTACACTGGTTATGTGGCAGCGGTTGAGGCTTTTGTAAAAGTAGTAGAGCTGGACGCTAAAGGCGCTCCAACCGGCCTTGCAGCACATCTTTATGGGTATGCGCTTCAGCTTAGGAATTATCAGCATGAAGTTGCTCAGCAGTCAGAGCAGGAGATATATTGTAGGCGAGTGATAGAGCTCAACAACACTGCACGCAGCAGCTTGTCCTATCTTGTTAAAAGCGCCTCTTCCCTTGCAGGAGCTATGTCGCATCTCAGTCCTGTGCCTATGCCTGAAACAGTCTCTATCCTAATTCATGCGCAGGGTGAGGGTTTTGAGTCTGTGAAAATAAGGCTTAACGCTCTCAATGCTGAATTGGACAATCAGCTTGAGACAGCAAGGGTTGCGCAAAGCAGGTTGGAAAAAGATGTCATGGACTATCTCAGGCCTTGAGGAGAAGTTGATTGGCTTTGCTGATTCTTTTAGGCGGGATGTTAATGTCCAGTATGAGATCTCAGTGATTCTTGCGGATAACTACGCCATTTCCAGTGCAGTGAAGAAGAAGCCAGAGATCTATGCAGTCCTAAGGAACACCTATCAGCAGTGCTTTGAGGAAAACAGGTCTCTTCATGAGTATTCTGCTGCAATAGACAATGTTGACAGGTTTCTAGGCCCATTGCAGAGCGCATTTCAGTTTTTCGGTGCAGGCCTTGCCTTCTATATGACAAAGGTTCCTGAACTTGCTGTTAAGGCCGCGTTTGCTGCCCATTTCTACCATACCACAAAGAATTTCGCTTCAGTGATTCTTTTTGCTGTCAATGAGCTTGCCGGCCTGTTTTTTACTTACGGAAGCCTTGTTGAGGTTTTGAGGATTTACGAGAATTCCGTAAAAGGCCATATTCGTGATAATGCAGCAGAACGCTTCATCGATCAGGTACTTGACGTGCCGACAAATATACCTAAAGATAAATTCCAGCCAGCTCATGAGTATTTTCAGAATCTTCGGAATTCTTCCAAGTTTTGACTAGCAAACCATATTAACTTCTTCATCCTAATAACTTATATGATTATTGCAGATGAAATCAGCGCCTTTGTGTCGCAAAGCATAACGACCCTTGCGAAGAACCCTCCAATAGATAATGCGCGCCAGATTTGCTCAGATATGGAGGAATATCACGCTGCTCTGGCAAAGTCTGCTGCGTCACAGACTGCCAGTAAAGACCTCGAAAGGCTTGAGACATACCTTAAGTGCTACTGCCTTGCGCAAAAAATTGACTTTCACTCGCTTGGCAAGGAAGGAAGTTCTGGTTACCAGAAGATGGAGCATCCTGCCCTTGAGTCTGTTGTTCAAGACAAAAAGAATAGTGGTGAACCCGCAAGAATCAGAGACTTTGCACAACCAAATGTAACACGAAATTTACAGAGAAAGCAGATTATTCCCAAGTATTCTCGTGCAGAGAAAGTGCTTGCTCTTGCGGTAGGTGGAATGGTTGCCCTTGGGATTGCCGCGCACTATTTACCGAGATTTACTACGTCAACTCCTACTGATTTACAGGCTGTTGTGCCAAAAACATCTCAATCTCAGGAGAACATTAAGGAGTATCTGTATTTTGTCAGGCCTGGCGAGAGCCTCGTAAAGATAAGTGAGAACATCTCAGGAGATTGGAATAATTGGAGGGAAATCAAGAAATACAACAACCTGGAAAATGTGAAACTCGATGTATTTCAGCTCCTGAGGATACCGGCAAGGCTTGCCAAGAATAAGAATGTGTTGAGTGCTGCACAACTTGTCGGTTTTGATGTTATGCCTGACAAAAAAAAACTTCCCTTTCGCCTGTATTTTTGCCGTGATGCTGACACTCTTGAAAAAATCTCCATAGCGTATTCCCGCGCCAAGAGTTTTGCCGATGTCTTGCTCGCTTTCAACATGATGTATAATCCAAAGTTTTCTGCAGATTTGAAGCCAGGCTATCATGTACTGATTCCGCCGATGGTCCCAAGGCAAATAGACCACAGCCAATACAAGAATTTCGCGATTGGTATCGGAATAACTGCAGGTGAGAATTCCACATTGGAAGATGTTAGCATGTACATGAGCGGCACAAATATTTATGCCAACGATATTTACGCTTTCAATAAGGTGCATAACCCTGGTTTCAGCCGTGATTTGAAGCCTGGCACCAGGGTTGAATTCCTTCCTTGTGTCCCAAGATGGAAGCCGAATTGAGTGATATGGTATGCAACAGGAAACCTCAAAGCTTGAATCGCTTGTAACAGGCGACTGCATAAGGCCTGAGAACATCTTTAGAATAGACAGCAGCGCAGGAAAGGCTCTGACATTTTATAAGACAGAGTTGGGGGATATACTCTACAGCGATAGGGATGGTTTGTGGCAGCTGGAGATGGATCCTGTATCGCACACAGTGGCAAAGGACAGGTTAAAGCGCATTCATTGTAAGCCTTTGGAAGACCAGTTGGTGTCGCTTTCACAGCAGTATAGACCGAGGTTGCTGTCGCAGAAGGAGGCTTATGCCAGTTTGCAGGACTATAAGCCTAATGCTGATCCTTTCGCTCCGTTCAGCAGGGATTTCCTGAACAGGTCCTGCCGCCTTGTGGTTTCCGAGGATGGCTTCCAGGCACTTGACAGGAGCAATAGGGATAAGGCAGTGCCGGTCATGGTTATGTCTGCAGACAAGCAGCTTCATCCGTTTATCTACAGGCACGATACTCCGGATAGGAATCTCAAGTTTATCGGTGGGATTAAAAAGAGCTCTGTAGCGCCTTGTGACCTTGGAGTTGAAAAGGATCTTTTCTATCAGGACATCAGTTATAAGGTAGATGGCAAGACAAAATACTTTCGCGTGGTTGCAAAAAAGCCTGCCAGGCCATACAGTCGCATGCCTGCGGAGCCTGTTTCAACTGGCGGCCAAATCCATGTCTTTGATAGGGAATTCCGAAGGAATCTTAGCAAGGGCGTTCTTGAAAAGGCTTATGCTGGAATCGCTAGTGCAGCCGGCAGGGTGGGAGGGTATTTCAAGAGGCATTACAAAAAGGCATTGGTTGGCGCAGCTGCTTTTGGAGTGGCTGCATGGTTGTTCTACAATAAGCCAGCTGTTGTTGAAGCGCCTCGCGAACCAGAAAAAAAAGAGGCAGTTACGCCAAAGCAGCCGCAGTTCAGAGTGGAGCCTGCAAAATATCATCCTGTCCGGCAAGGTGAAAGGGCTTGGGATCTTGTAAAAAAGCACTACGGCGTGACGTCTGCCCAGGCAATAAAGGAAAAAATTGACCAGTTGGTCATGCTAAACAAGGATAAGTATCCAGAGATTGCAAAGGATACTGTGTATGTCAAGGATGGAAGGGCACTTCCTGGCAGGGATGGGATAGGTGCTGATGTGATAAGGCCTGGCTGGCAATTGCTGATAGAGCCTGAGAAGAAAGTGCCTGCATCGCCGCCCAGGACTGCCAGCATTGATAGTTTTGTTGCTCAATCTTTGCCTGTTTACGCAGCGCAAAACTTGCTGACTGCAAATCCATACAATAACCTGCAACATCTTGTAGACCGATACAATGCGCGGCAGATTCCGAAGCGTGACTACAATCAGGTCTTGCTTGATAATCTTAATAAAGCTCGTGCTTCTGGAATAAAGCTGAACCGCTTCTGCCAGCAAAGTTTAGAGCAGCCTGAAATCAGCTTCATCACTGAATCATATAAGGATTCCTCAAGAAGCATCAAGAGCATTCTTGCAGACTTCGAGCAGCAGCACAACATGAAGATAAGCAAGGGCAGCCTCTACAGGGTTCTTGACTTGTACGCAGACGGCTTGAGAAGAAACAGTCACCGGAAAGCCTGATTTGCAAAACTTTTATATACTGTCTTTCGTGGTTTTCCACTGATGGAACTTCGCAAGGACTATCTTCTGAACAGATGGGTGATTATTTCCGAAAAAAGGGGCACAAGGCCTAAACAGTTCGAGAAGGTGATGCAAAAGAAGGATGGTTTTTGCTTTTTTTGCCCAGGAAACGAAAAGACAACACCCCCTGAGATTGGACGCATTTCTGAGGATGGAAAATGGATTATCAGGTGGTTTCCAAACAAGTTCCCTGCAGTGTCAGCAGAAGGAAAGTTTTCGGTTCACAACGGTTTCTTGACTCACGCGAATGCTTTCGGCTATCATGAGGTCATTACTGAGACCCCTGACCACACAAAACAGCTGTCTGACTTGAGTCCAAGCCATATAGCCAAGGTATTCAAAGTATACGCCCAAAGGATTAACGAGCTTTCCAAGAAGAAGAATGTCAGCTATGTTGTGATTTTTAAGAACCATGGAGGTTCAGCTGGGACTTCTCTTGTGCACAGCCATACTCAGCTTGCTACTCTGCCTTTTGTCCCGGCTGCTGTGGCAGAAGAGGTAAAGGCTTCAAGTCCTGGCTGCAAGTACTGCAAAATAATCGCTATGGAGAAGAGGTCCAAAAGGCTTGTTCTGGAGAACTCCACAATGCTTGCGATTGCTCCTTATGCCTCAAGGTTCAACTACGAGGCATGGATTTTCCCAAAAAAGCATGCCAAGAGCATTACAGAATTCTCTGAAAAAGAGTATTCTGATTGCGCTGACATTTTGAAGAAATTGCTTGTAAAACTCGCAAGCCTAAATGCAGACTATAATTTTATTATGCACTATGCTCCTAAAGGAAAAAACCTGCACTTCCACATCGAGCTCCTGCCAAGGCTTTCAAACTGGGCAGGGTTTGAGTACTGCTCTGGCATTATCATCAACTCTGTCTCTCCGGAGAGCGCTGCGGAATTTTATAGGCAATGAAATGTTCAGCTTCGCAGGTCAGCTTGTGCCGGCAGATTTCTGCGCAGTCTCCTGGTACTGAATACCTTTAAGAATCAGTACTAATTCGAATCCAGCATGGAACTGAGCGAAGCAGGCAATAACCTTGTTGAGATTGTCCTTGACGAGGTCAGACGTTTCTATGGTGTTAAGGTTGACGAGCAGACAAAGCCTGTCTACATCAGCTTTCTCAAAAAAGAGCTAAGCTCCCACCCGCAATATGTCCAAAAAAAAGGCTCAGGTTTTCCCTACCAGAGGCTGCTTGCTGACACTCTCTTTCTTTACTCAGTGCTTACGCGGAGGAGTGCTGTTCAGCTTAACGGCTTCCGTGATTTTGACATACTGAAGGATCGCTCAAT
>JBDRIZ010000115.1:0-2370 GCA_043815525.1 Candidatus Woesearchaeota archaeon | reverse complement strand
TGGTTTTAGCTTGCTTTTGCACAGTTTTGCAGGCTTAGCAGTCAGTTGTCAGATTTTCTGACCTTCTATCCAGAATTTAGGTTCTGTTATTTTCTCGTGCCTGCACTTTGGGCACTTTGTTGGAGGTCTTAATTTTGTCCTGTCCTTGAACTCGAATCCGCAGCTCTTGCACAAGGGTAATTCCATCTTTAGCTGCTGCTTTGGGTATATGCTCTTTGCTATGTGCCTTAGGTCTATTGCTGCTTCATCTGTTGTTATTCGAAAGTACAATGCAAGCTCCCTTATGCTCATCCGGTTTTTTCCTAATAATTCTATCATCTCTTTTCTTGTTGTCATTTTAGGTTCTTGTAGAAAAAATTGCGTATCCTTTCCTCATATTCCTTTCTGTCTGGCACGTTTCCGTGGTCAGCCCCGTCTATCAGCCACAGCTCTTTTGGCTCGTTTGCCTTGCTGAATAACTCGATTGTGTCTTGGTGTGGTATTTGTGTATCGCTTGTGCCGTGAATGAACAGTATTGGCATATGCTGCTTTGGCACTGATTTTGGCACATCAGCTTTGCTCACATCCACTCCGTAGATCTTCGCCATAAATCTCGCTGTCCACACAAATGGCCATTTGGCAAAAGAGTATGGAAACATCCTCTCGCTCAGTTTTGACAGGCTCGAATACCCAGAGTCAGCAACAATTGCTTTGATATCGTCTGTTGCTCCAAGCAGTGCCACGCTTGCTCCCATGGAGAATCCGTAAATTCCGATGTCTCCGACATCTTTCCTTGTCTTGATGTACTGTATTGCTTGTTTTAGGTCTTCTTGCTCTTTTGCCCCTCCTGTTGATGCTGTGCCGTCGCTTTCTCCCATCGCCCTGAAGTCAAAGAAGAACAGTTGGAATGTTGGGTGCAGGAATCTTGCGTGCTCAAGTATGTTTGCCTTGTTGAATGGGTAGCCGTGCAGTACTATTATTGTCTTGTTTGTCTTTGACGCAATAAACCAACCTCGCAGTGTCAGGCAGTCTTTTGTCTTAAAGCTCACATTCTCGTATCCAATACCCACGTCCTCTGGTGTGATGTCATTCTGTCTTTTCTTGGGGTGTGTTGCTGTGTAGACTGCAATAAACGATACGACTGCAACTAGCGCTGTAATCCCTGCCAGGCACCACGCTAGCTTGATTATCCAACCCTGCATCTTTTAAAACAGTTTTTTTAGCGAATCCGTTGTGTAGAGTATTATTGCCATCGTCTGGTCCTTGCTTGGGTAGAAGCTTTCCTTTTTCTTGTGGACAGAGAATATCCTCACCTGGTTTATCAGGTGTATCTGCTGTGTCAAGCCTGGGTCGAACTGCACGTTTTTTTCCGCAAGCTTTGCTATCAGGTTGCCAAGCCCTATTCCCGGGTTTTTTTCCAAAATGTCAAGCCCTGTCACGTCGAAGTACTTCCTGTGCAGCGCTGTCTCGAGCAGCCTGCCGCAGAGTATCACGCAGCTGCGGTAGCACTTGTTGCTGTAGCACCTCTCAAGTTCCTGTATGTCTGCAATGATTTCAGCTGCAAGCTCTTTTGGAAGCTTTGGTGGGACCTGAATCGTAAAATTACGCGGTGATTCCTGCTCTTCTATTGATGATATGTCAGAAAGTTGCTCGATTGCAGCTTTTAGTGTTGGGATATCAGTTGAGTCCAGATGATCAGATGATTCTATGGCCTTTTTTTGCAGAGGTCCCTTTAGCTGTAAAACATCCTTTCGCACGTCTTCAATTGCTTTCCTGTAGCTTTGTAGGTTGTAGTATTGCCTTCTTTTGTTGAAGTCTGTGATTGCCTTCTTCTCGTCAATGTTGGGGTGTAGGTCTGTTCCGTGCTTGGCTAACTGGTTGAATGAGCTGCTCAGCCTTTTTACAGATTCTTTGAACATATGTTTGTCAGATAACAGGTCTTTTTTTATAGTTTTCTAGTATTGCACGAGTTTCCTCTGCTGCCTAATGTTCCTTAGTATCATGCTCTCCTTCAGGATATCTGTTGCGTCGTATCCGAACTTTCTTTTTGCGAGGGCCTGGCAGTACCGAAGCATTGTCTCCCTGTCTTCGAATGTTATTGGCTTGCTCTTTGCTGCTTTTCTTGCAGCTTCCCTGCACACCCACACTCCGAGCGGAGCAGAGTATTCTCCTGTTATGAACCTGAGTGCTAGGCAGCTCGCCTGTATTCTTGTCCTGTGCAGCAGCTCAGCCACTGCAAGTCTTGCTGCGTAGTATCCTCCTGCGCAGCTTTCTGCATAGTCACTTCTTCCGTTGTATCCTTCGTGGTCTGTCGAGTACTGCACTTGTTGTGTCTGGTTCCAGCTCGCTTTTGGCAGGTATGCTTCAAAAAGCTCGTAGCTCCAGGCCTCA
>JBDRIZ010000114.1:0-2505 GCA_043815525.1 Candidatus Woesearchaeota archaeon | reverse complement strand
TGGTTTTAGCTTGCTTTTGCACAGTTTTGCAGGCTTAGCAGTCAGTTGTCAGATTTTCTGACCTTCTATCCAGAATTTAGGTTCTGTTATTTTCTCGTGCCTGCACTTTGGGCACTTTGTTGGAGGTCTTAATTTTGTCCTATCCTTGAACTCGAATCCGCAGCTCTTGCATAATGGTATTTCCATCTTTAGCTGCTGCTTTGGGTATATGCTCTTTGCTATGTGCCTAAGGTCTATTGCTGCTTCATCTGTTGTTATGCGAAAGTACAATGCAAGCTCCCTTATGCTCACCCTGTCTTTCTCCAGTAATTCTATAATCTCCCTTCTGACTGTCATTTTAGGCTTAAATAAAAGAAATTGCGTATCCTTTCCTCATATTCCTTTCTGTCTGGTATGCTGCCGTGGTCTGCTCCTTCTATTAGCCACAGCTCTTTTGGCTCGTTTGCCTTGCTGAATGTTTCGACTGTGTCAGCGTGAGGTATCTGGCTGTCTTTTGTCCCATGAATGAATAGTATTGGCATATGCAGTTTTGATACTGATTTTGGCACGTCAGCTTTTTTCGCATCCACTCCGTATATCTTCGCCATAAATCTCGCTGTCCACACAAATGGCCATTTGGCAAAAGAGTATGGAAACATCCTCTCGCTCAGTTTTGACAGGCTTGAGTATCCTGAGTCTGCCACAATTGCTTTGATATCATCTGTTGCTCCAAGCAGTGCCACGCTTGCTCCCATGGAGAATCCGTAAATTCCGATGTCTCCAACATCTTTCCTTGTCTTGATGTACTGTATTGCTTGTTTTAGGTCTTCTTGCTCTTTTGCCCCTCCTGTTGATGCTGTGCCGTCGCTTTCTCCCATCGCCCTGAAGTCAAAGAAGAACAGCTGGAATGTTGGGTGCAGGAATCTTGCGTGCTCAAGTATGTTTGCCTTGTTGAATGGGTAGCCGTGCAGTACTATTATTGTCTTGTTTGTCTTTGACGCAATAAACCAGCCTCGTAGTGTCAGGCCGTCTTTTGTCTTAAAGCTCGCATTCTCGTATCCAAGACCCACGTCCTCTGGTGTGATGTCATTCTGTCTTTTCTTGGGGTGTGTTGCTGTGTAGACTGCGAGGAATGATATAATCAGTATTAAAGAGATAATTCCAAGAATACACCATGCTGTTTTTATTATCCAAGACTGCATTTTTAAAATATCTTTTTCAGCGAGTCCATTGTGTACAGTATTATTGCCATTGTCTGGTCCTTGCTTGGATAGAAGCTTTCCTTTTTCTTGTGCACAGAAAATATCCTCACCTGGTTTATGAGGTGTATCTGCTGTGTTAAGCCCGGGTCGAACTGCACGTTTTTCTCCGCAAGCTTTGCTATCAGGTTGCCAAGCCCTATTCCCGGGTTTTTTTCCAAAATATCAAGCCCTGTCACGTCAAAGTACTTCCTGTGCAGCGCTGTCTCGAGCAGCCTGCCGCAGAGTATCACGCAGCTGCGATAGCACTTGCTCGTGTAGCATTTTTCCAGCTCTTGTATGTCTGCAATGATTTCAGCTGCAAGCTCTTTTGGAAGCTTTGCAGGCATTTGTATCACCAATTCTTTTGGTACTTCCTGTTCTTCCATTGATGATATGTCAGAAAGCTGCTCGATTGCAGCTTTTAGTGTTGGGATATCAGTTGAGTCCAGATGATCCGATGATTCGATGGCCTTTTTTTGCAGAGGTCCCTTTAGCTGCAAAACATCCTTTCGCACGTCTTCAATTGCTTTCCTGTAGCTTTGCAGGTTGTAGTATTGCCTTCTTTTGTTGAAGTCTGTGATTGCCTTCTTCTCGTCAATGTTGAGGTGTAGGTCTGTTCCGTGCTTGGCTAACTGGTTGAATGAGCTGCTCAGCCTTTTTACAGATTCTTTGAACATATGTTTGTCAGATAACAGGTCTTTTTTATAGTTTTCTAGTATTGGTAACTGCTAACAGCATAAGGTCAAAACTCATGCGAGAGTCCGACGAGAGCGTTGTCAGGGGTTGGGCCCTACGGGAAGACAGCTCTCTTGATGGTTACGACAAGAGTTTTGAAGCTGTTAGCAGTTACTAGTATTGCACGAGTTTCCTCTGCTGCCTAATGTTCCTTAGTATCATGCTCTCCTTCAAGATATCTGTTGCGTCGTATCCGAACTTTCTTTTTGCAAGGGCCTGGCAGTACCTGAGCATTGTCTCCCTGTCTTCGAATGTTATTGGCTTGTTCTTTGCAGCTTTTCTTGCAGCTTCCCTGCACACCCACACTCCGAGCGGAGCAGAGTATTCTCCTGTTATGAACCTGAGTACTAGGCAGCTCGCCTGTATTCTTGTCCTTTGCAGCAGTTCAGCCACTGCAAGTCTTGCGGCATAGTATCCTCCTGCGCAGCTTTCTGCATAGTCACTTCTTCCGTTGTATCCTTCGTGGTCTGTCGAGTACTGCACTTGTTGTGTCTGGTTCCAGCTCGCTTTTGGCAGGTATGCTTCAAAAAGCTCGTAGCTCCAGGCCTCA
>JBDRIZ010000113.1:0-4309 GCA_043815525.1 Candidatus Woesearchaeota archaeon | reverse complement strand
AAATGCCGGTAGCGCTATGTCTGGCTGTGTTGTCTTGAATACTTTCATCAAAGCCTGCATCACTGACTCTGTTCTGTCCCTGTCGCTTAGCTCCTGCACGCTTTCTGCTGATATCTCTCCCATGCTCTGAAGGTCGTTTATCGCAGACCTCATGTCTCCGCCTGACCTTCTGGCTATGTTCTTTAGTAAGTCATCTTCTGCCTTTATCTTCTCTTCAGCACAAATTCTTTTCAGCTGTCTGTATATTGTGAGGTAGTCGAGTGCCATGAACTGCACCATTGTGGTTTTTGACCTTAAGGATGAGAATTTGTTGTCCCAGGGGTTGTTTGCTGCAAGTATCACCGGAAACGCTGGTTTTTCTATAAGTTTTGCCAGAGCCTGTACTCCTCCCCTGTCCTGCTGGCCTGCTATTCCGTCTACCTCGTCTACGAGTATCACTTTTCCTTTTGAGAATAGGCTTTGCTGCTTTATGGCGTTGCCAAGAACAGCAAGTATCTGCTCGCTGTTTCTTGTGTCTGACGCGTTCACTTCAACTATTTCCAGGTTGTTTTCCTTTGCTATTGCGTGCACTGCAGAGGTCTTTCCTGTTCCGCTAGGTCCGTACAAAAGCATTGCTTTTTTCTTTTGTTTTTTGAAGTTAAGTATGAAATCCCTTATCTGCTGTATCGCAGGATCCTGGCCGCTTAATTCTTTTGAACTCTTTGGTGCGTACTTCTTTGTCCATGGGACCATGTCAATATGGTAAGAAATATTTGTTTATTAAGTTATTGGGGGCAATCTGTCCATTACCCTGGAGGCCACTTCCTTGCTGACTCCTGGCCTTAGACCCTTCCATAGTTCTTGTTTCATCCTTTGCCTTGATAGCTCGCCATAATCAAGGTATATTGCTTCAACTGCGTCTCTGCCATAATTGTAGTTGATGGCATGCGCAGGAATTTTCTTGTTTCTAAAAGAATCAGCAAGTTTGCCTAAGTAGTGGCCTGTGCCTTGGAAAATCAATATGCCTGCAATAATTGCTGCGATTGTTCCACCTATCCCAAGAGCAACTGTTGCATCTGATCGGCTGATACCAAGAAGATTTTCTGTTGCAGCAACTCCATAATTGGCCCATGGATCTAAATAAGGAATAATCTTCATCTTGGAGGGAAGTCCTTGTTTGAGCAAATGAATATGATTGTAAAAAAGGTCATAAGCTATCACGCCAGCTACTGTATAACATGAGGGAAAAAAAGCGACTGTTCCCAATCTGTGTCCATTATGTGCATTCAGCCTTTTTGGCACTGGCATTAAAAAGTGTTTCTTGGGTTCAAGAATTCCTGTCAGCGCTTCTGCTGCCTCCTCTGCCTTACAAATCTCGTCAATTCCTGAGAATATTGCCTTAGGTTTTCCATTTTTTTCATAGATGGAGCAGAAGCCTGCCGGAAGAGCATTTGTATCAAAATATTGTTCACCCTGCCTGGTTCTGATTATCCATGTAGCTTGCTTGGTTGGTATTTCCTTTGAAATTTGAGGATATAAATTGATAATCTTTTCTGACATATTCCCTAGGGTACCCGCAATGTCACTGTCCAGAACAAGCGCTGCGATATTACTATGAGGGTGCATCTGGTAAATAATGTACTGCAATAGTTATAAAGATTATTGTCTTAAAATATCTAATCACGCTGCGCACTCGCAGGCCTTGTATCCTGTGAGTCTTGCGTCTTTTAGCTCGTCGAAGTACTGCCTGTTCTCTTCTTTTATCCTCTTTGCGTGCATGCACTTTGAGCTGTGGACCCTGTTAGTCTTTACGCTGCCGATATACTTTACTCCCGTGAGTTCTTTTAGCTGTGCCTCAATCGCTGATATCCTGGCTTTAAGCATCTCGTGCTCTTTCTTGTTCCAGCCTATCCATTTTGCGATTGTCCTGATGTCCAGCTTTAGCCTGTTGAAGCTAATAATGGAATTTCTCTCAACATTTCCTGTAGTAACCATTTTTCATTACCTCGATTATTGTTATTACTATAGAGTAATAATAAGTTATATATAAAGATTGTGGTGGTTGCTCACAAAATTCTCTGAATCCAACCACAGGATATGACTTTCAGTTCTGCAAGGTGTCTCTTTTCCTTAAATGTGTGCCTCGCTCCTTTGATGATGTGCATCTCTTTTTTCCCAGGCAGTATGTCATAAAGAATTTTCTGGTGCTCTGGCGGCGTGCTGTCGTCGAACTCTCCAACTATTATTAGTACTGGCATAGTCAGACTGTGCGCTTCTGACATCAAATTATACTTAAGAAGATCGTCTTTAAACTGTCTCCAGTTCAACTTAAGCAAGGCTCCTGGCTTTGAATGGCTGTTTCTCTGCCATACTCCTGTTCTTTCCCATTCCTGAAGATCTTCTTGCTTGGTCGTAGCCAAGAAAAGTGTACCTGATATCACTACAGAGAGTGGAGCTATTGCCTTGACCCTTGCCTTATGCTTCTCAGAGAATACTGTGATACACATGCCTCCGATGCTATGTCCTGCCAGGACAAATGGCTCATTGTACCATTCCTGTTTACGAGTCCATTCAATCACATCTTCCAGGTCTTCGTAATAGTTGGTGACAGTTGCGTCCTCGTACTTTCCGTCGCTCTCTCCTATTGCGTTGGTTGTGTCAAACCTCACAGTGGTATAGCCATTTTCTAAGAATGCTTCCACAATTGTCTTGATTTGCGGCTGCTCCTTGAAGCCCCCAAGGCCGTGCATAACAAAAGCAAGGCCTTTCTGGTTGTCCGCTCTGTCGATGAGCACGAAGATTTTATGGTTTTTTCTGTTCTTGATGGTTAGTTTCATCCTAGTGAACTACTATGTCTCTTACTGTGAGGTTATACCTTTCCTCAAGCTGCCTTACCTGTTCTTTAATCTTTCTCACATAATCCTCTTTCCGGTGAAGTAGCTGTTGCATCTCTTTCAGGCTGTTTGGGAAGTGTTGCCTTATCACAGGCATTAACCTGCTTAACACACTCGGTTTGGTATTCAACAATTCCACCCAAACGTATTGACAGAACTGCATTTCCCTGAAAACTTCTTCCAAGTCTGTTATTCCAGGTATTACTGGTGATATGAATCCGAATATTTTGATGCCTTTTTCTTTTGCTTTCCTGAGTGTGTTTATCCTCTGCTCAGGGTTTGAGGCAAGCGGCTCAATGATTCTTGCCGTGGCGCTGTCGAGCGTGTTGACTGACATTCCAAGTTCCACGCCAAGATCCTTCAATAGCTCAAAATCTCTTTCGACAAGGCCGGATTTTGTCAGAATTTCAACTGTAAATCTGTGTGAAGAATTTGAGATGGTCTCGAGTATTTTCCTTGTCAGCTCATATTTTTCCTCTGCTGGCTGATATGGGTCTGTAACACTGCTCATCCATATGTGTCCTGGCTTGCTAACTTCCAGTTCCTTGCCAAGAAGCTCATGACAGTTGATTTTCGCGTGCAGAAACTCTCCCCATTCTTCCTTTATGTTCTGAAACTTTCTGATGAATACTGCGTAGCAGTACTTGCATCCGTGTTGGCATCCGACATATGGGTTTATTGCATAGTCTGTGAGCTTGCTCTTGTTTAGGCAGCTCTTGCATCTGACTTCCTTTATCTGCATGCTAGCGGTGAATGTCGGGAAAAATATAAGGTTACCGGCCAATCATGCATTATATCCTTCAAGTCTGTTTACTAACCCATCGCTGGACCCTGCAACCACAGCTAAATACTTACCGTCATCTCCTCGGATATGAACGTTTGCACCACTAGTCGATCTCTCAACCTTCATAATCCCTTGGGGAACGTTTCGTGGTGGCGGTCCTGTATACCTTACTGACGTGACTCTTCCCCCACATTCTCCTGCGATAGTTTCAAGCTGTCGCACGCACCGCGAGCACCCCTTATCAGTTAGGCTATATGATGCCTTCATTCCGTTTTTCGCCATTTTCTATCCTCCGTATAGCGATATCCCTGGTTGTGTGCGGCTGAATTGAACCTGAAAAGGATTGGTATGTTTCAGGCCCAAAAATTCAGCCTAAAATCAATAAAACCAGAAATATCTAAAATAGTTCTGACTAACCCTATTCACCAAATTCGGATATGTGTTAGTCATAGTAACATGGTGTATCGCAGAAATTTATAAAGATTTTGATTTTGCCACATTCTGTGGTCGGTGCTCCTCATTCCAGGACTCTTATCATCCCTGCCTTCTCTACTAGCTCTCCTCTTTGAATCAGGTTGTTTATTTTTGGCTCTCCGTACTGTTTTATGAGTTCCAGGCTTTCAACCTCTCCTTTTGCCTTGACATATTCAAT
>JBDRIZ010000112.1:0-3334 GCA_043815525.1 Candidatus Woesearchaeota archaeon | reverse complement strand
GTATCGTAAGGGCAATCATGGAACCAGCCTGTATCTGTTTGTCTATGCACGGTTTTATTCTTACAAGAATAGGGATATCGCAAAAGACATAGAGAGGATTCTTTGATTTACGGGTTAGCTACGCACCTTTCACCATTCCAGCACTTCTCAGGCCCGCAATCGCATCCGTAAGTTAGTGCCAAAGTGCATGCCCTGTGGTCTTGGTGTTCTTCCAGATAGCAGGAATCAACACATCCATCTGTGAACTGCCGCCAAACACCACCACTAGGCGAACATGCTTCAATGGGTTGACAGACTTCCTCCTTGTAGCTGGCATATGGCTCTGTCGGATATTCACTGGTGACAGCAGTTGCAGATGCCTCCCAATATTTTTTTTTGACGAACTTCCCATCTGACTCCACGCAAACAAGAAGCCTTCCATTTACCAATATAACATCATATCCTTCAGGAGTCTGAGCCAATACATCTCCTCTGCATTCATAG
This sequence comes from Candidatus Woesearchaeota archaeon, assembly GCA_043815525.1. GTDB lineage: Archaea > Nanobdellota > Nanobdellia > Woesearchaeales > JAZDKJ01 > JAZDKJ01. The sequence continues at coordinate 2,851 of JBDRIZ010000112.1, read as the reverse complement.
GAAATGCCATAGCTACCGGTGTGGTCATATCCTTCGAGCATGCCATCATCATTGGTGTCAACAGCAATCCAGGAACCTGTTTTGTAGTCGCCATTTACTGAATTAGTCCTGAAACTGCATGCGGCTTCCGGCTTGGAGTCTACGCACTCGTTGTCTTGGCACTCATAGCTTTCAGCACAGTGCGAGTCTGAGTAGCATTCCATGCACTCTCCATTATGCCTCTTTGATACACCTATCGCCATCCTGACACCATCATTTGAATATGTTTTGCCGTCGCAGCCACAAACAGGGTCCCAGTTTGTGTTGCCAACAATTGGCCGAACAACACAGACCCCGGTTTCTGCTTCGCATCCATCAAACTCACAGAACTCAGTCTGCGAACAATCAACGTTTTGGTTGCATTCTTGCTCTGCTTCAACAGCAAACACATTTGACTCCACTTTGAAAGAGGATTCCCAGTCAAACCACCACCTGTCTGCATTGAAAGAGAATGTGAATATCACCTTATACTCTCCTATGTCCATATCACCAGTTGGTATTGGCCATGAAACAGCTGAGTGAGCACTGATTTCTGCTGGTTCTGGTATTGCCATGCATATGTTTGGGGCTCCCACTCCGACTATTTGCCAATTGCCATTGACTTTTTTGTAAAGGTTGAAATCATCCACAGCACATCCAGAAAGATAGTATATGCTCTGGTCATTCTCGTTGACGACGTAGATTGTGCCACTTTCGATTACACCTGCGGACTTTTTGAAGATGGAATTATCAGTGCTGACACAAACTCCTTCAGGACAACTTTCGTACGGCTCAATTAATTCTTCTGGCAACTCGTCTTCACTGTCAACTATTTCGATTGTAGCATTGTTTCCATAAACGTCAGTTGCTCTAATCAACAAGTTGTGACCCTCTGGCTTTACAGGCATTAGTTTCTGGAGCGATGCACAGGATCTACACAGCGTCCTCCACCTCGGAGTCAATGTCCAGTCATCATAATACTCAATTTCTGATTGAGCAGACATCTCTAAGTCCAGATTAAACCTTCCATTCTCAAATACAACATTCAGGCTGTTGATTATGAGGCTCATACCTGTGCTGCTTGATAAACTACAAAATAATAGAGCCATGACTATACACAGTATTAAACGATTAATTTCACTCGATAAGGCCCTGATTCGCAACACCCCAAGTGCATAAATCCGGGGAGAAGTCCTATTCTGTCTGTTACTATATCACCAAAGTATAAAATGATATGCCAAAAAATGTTGTCAATAATTAGGGACAACAAGCTAAGAAAACTGCAAGATAAGCCCTAATCGTCTCTTCGCAGCTCATCAAGCAGACGACGATTTTCCAACATATTCAGATAGAAGTCCTCTTGCTTCTGAGGGTTCCTAATTTGCCTAATCACATCTAGCTGAGTTGGAGTCAATTCATGGCTGATTGGGCGATAATCCTCTTGTGGCCCATACATACTAGCGGAAGAGACATATTGAAAATATAAAGATTTGTATTCCTTTGACAAGCAGTATGAACTCCAAGCCGAAACATAGAATTACCTAAGAATAGTAGTTTGCCATACGTCCTATTGCCTGTCCTGCAAGGCATCCTGTATAGAAAGCACATGAATACTTCATGGCAGCAAGGTTATCCTTCCAAAGCATTGCGCCGACTGCAATCACGCTTGTCAGAAAAAGCGGTTTTTTCAGGAAATCAGTTAATTCCAGGGGTGTCGGATACACAATTTGGTCAAGTCGGCCAATGTAGAAGCCAAACGCTGCCAGGCTAACACTTGCGACAACACCAACTTTCTCATCAAGGTCCATTGTCCAAAGCCTTATTCACAAGGTTGTCTGCAACCTGCTGCATATTGTCAGTTCTCTTTACATTTTTGTACGTGATTTTGGAAAATCCCTTCTCGAGCATTTTGGCTCTTTGAAACAGAGGCAAGATGTTCTTTGCCTTCACCTTGTATTCACCTTTCATCTGCCTGACTACAAGCTCTGAATCCATGAATATTGTGGGTTCACCATCAAAATCCTTTGCCAGTTCAAGCGCCTTAATCAGAGATTTATACTCTGCGACATTATTTGTCGCAATGCCAATCCTTTCAGAATGATTATACAGGATTTTGTTTTTCTCATTCCTGATGACAATGCCGATTGCAGCAGGACCAGGATTTCCTCTTGAACCGCCATCAGCGTTGATTAAGAGTTTTTTCACCATACAATCCACAGTAGCACAGCCACAACAACAAACCCAAAGGATCTCAGAAGAATCCTTGCATAATTTTTCTTCTTCACATCCAATTCGAGTGCAGCAGACAAAAGCCCGTAAATGAAGATTAGGCTGCAGATAAGCGCGAAGCCAGCAATGTCTTTCGCAAAAAATGCAAAAAAACCAAAGACTGAATACATGTACGGATTCGCCTTTGATAAGGTTACAAATTGCAGTATGATGACGACAAAAAGGCCATAGACAAGCATTGAAACCCAGGTCCAGCCAAAGAGGAAAAAGAACACCTCAAATATTACCACAAGAAGGATTTGCTGCGCAAGAACAAAATGCTTTCTTCCAGGCTTTAACTCCTCTCTTGCCATGTAAGAGATGATTAATCCTGCAGCAAGGCCTAAGTACGCAAAGACAACAGACAAAACGTATTGAAATGTTGATATCATACATACACCATCCAAAGCCCGGCAAGCAGCAGGCTTATGGCCACTGCTTTCTGGAATAATACAGGTTTAGACAGCTCCTCTTTTAATATTTTTGGAAAAAACCTTGAGAGCAGGATTGCAAACAGCAACAGAAACACTGGCTGGAAGCCGTACAGGCTTGAGACAATAGGAGC
>JBDRIZ010000111.1:0-3372 GCA_043815525.1 Candidatus Woesearchaeota archaeon | reverse complement strand
TTGAAAAGTCATGTTCAGATGCAGGGACTTGTGTGTACATTGATGACATTAAAGAGTATGCAGATGCTGCAACAAGATTGGGAATTAATGGTGTGCACTATACCTCACATGAAAAGCTGGTTAGGTCCCTTCATAGCCTTGGTGTGAAATCCTAAGCTCCTCTCCCAAAGCCTTTTAAATATGCGTTTTCTCCAGGACATGTATGAGTTCGACCAGAAGCCCTATCTGCACTGTGCTTGGCCATGTTGACCATGGCAAGTCCAAGCTCCTTGACAGGATTAGGGGCAGCGCTATTGTCGAGGCCGAGGCTGGAGGCATAACCCAGGCTATTGGCGCTTCTTTTATTCCATTGGATGTCATCAGGAAAATTTGCGGAAGCCTTCTTGACTCGCTGAAAGTGACGATAACAATTCCTGGGCTTTTGTTTATTGACACCCCTGGCCATGCTGCTTTCACCAGTCTTCGCAGGAGGGGTGGCGCTCTTGCTGACATAGCTGTGCTGGTTGTTGACTTGAATGAGGGGTTCATGCCCCAGACTAAAGAGGCTGTTGAGATATTGAAGGCTTCAAAGACTCCTTTTATTGTTGCAGCAAACAAGGTTGACCTTTTGCCTGGCTGGCAGGACAAGTCTGAAACACTTATTGAGAACATCAGGCAGCAGTATTCGGGCGTGCAGGAAGCTCTTGACAAGAGGCTGTATGAGATTGTCGGCAGTTTGGCTAATTTCCAGATTAATGCTGAGCGTCTTGATCGTGTGGAAGACTTCACAAAGCAGGTTGTGATTATCCCTGTGTCTGCCAAGTTTGGCGCTGGAATCCCTGAAGTTCTGATGATACTTACTGGTCTTGCCCAGCGCTACCTTGAGACCTGCCTGAAGTGCGATGTTGATGGTCCTGCCAAGGCAAGCATCCTTGAGGTGAAAGAGGAGAAGGGTTTCGGCTGCACAGTGGATGTGATAATCTATGACGGCACTCTTAAGGTGAATGACACTATTGTCATTGGCGGCATTGACAGGCCTGTTGTTGCAAAGGTCAAGGCCCTGCTTGAGCCTATGCCCCTGCAGGAGATGCGTGACAAGAAAGCCAAATTTCAGAAGGTGAAGCATGTTGTTGCTGCGACAGGAGTAAAGATTGCAGGCCCTGGTCTTGACGGTGTTGTTGCTGGCATGCCTCTGCAGGTAGCTACCTTGCAGAACTTAGAAGAGGTGAAGCGCGAGGTTCAGCTTGAGGTAAAGGAGGCATTGGTTGAGTCTGATGCTGAAGGCGTTATTGTTAAATCTGACACTCTTGGAAGCCTTGAGGCATTGTCAAAGCTGCTTAGGGAAAAGGGTGTAATGATTAGGAAGGCTGCTGTTGGGAACATTACAAAAAAAGACCTTGCTGAGGCTGAGTCGAATTTCGAAAAAGATCCTCTTCTTGCTGTTGTCCTTGGATTCAATGTGAAAGACGAGTCTGGCATTTGCATGGACCATGCAAAGGTTATCACAAGCGACATAATCTACAAGCTTATCGAGGACCTTGAGGTTTGGCAGTCTCTTGTGGTAAAGTCGCAGGAATCTGCAGAGCTTGGCAATCTCATCAGGCCTGCAAAGTTCATGATCATGAAGGGTTATGTGTTCAGGCAGAATAACCCTGCTGTTGTCGGTGTTGATGTCGAGCTCGGCACTGTGCGCTCTGGCATGCCTGTGATGAACTCTGATGGCAAGCTTTTGACGCGCATAAAAAGCATCCAGGCTGACCAGGAGACTGTTGATAAGGCTGAGAGGGGAAAGCAGGTTGCTGTTGCGATGGATAATGTTACTGTCGGCAGGCAGATTCATGAGGGGGATGTTCTTTACTCTTCTGTTCCTGAGGAGGATTTCAGGAAGCTAAAGGAGTATAAGAAGCTCTTGTCTGATGATGAGAAGGGGTGCTTGCGTGAGATCGCAACAATAATGAGGAGGTCTAGTCCTGTATGGGGTGTTTAGTGTAATAATCTGCAATAATCTGGTTGCGATCTTCTCTTAAGGATTCTGCTGTCCTGCCTGGTTCTTGGCTGGCTACCAGCTCCGCGTTTCTTATTTGTGTTTCGATTCCGTTAAGTTGTTTTGCTTTTTCAGGAAAGTTGTGTATATAGAAAAGAATTCTTGCGTACAGATCCTGTTGGTCAACTCCATTATGTAGTCCTGGTCCACCGATGCTGAAAACATATATTTGGTTGCTTTTTGCTCGTTTAAGGAATTCCTGTGCTTGGTCGATCTGACTATTTTCTCCGTCAAGCGCTTTCACAATTATGGTTTCTGCCCTTTGTATGCATAGGTCATATTCAGTTTTCAGGTATTTTATGATAAAAGGCTTATCTCTAATAGGTATTTCCTTATTCCATTTCTTTTGTATTCTTGGCAGCAGGTGCTCAGGTAACTTCTTATTGTCAGAATACTGTTGGAAGTTTTTTATTAGCTCACTGCAAAATTTTACTTCACCTATATACTCTCCAATATCCTCAAAAAAATTTCCTGGCATGATGCAGGTACAAATCCATATTTTTCTTAAAAAGCTTTTCCTGCAGAACACTTCTCTATCATCTTTGCTGGGTGATAGATTTGCCTAACCTCGAGCCAATGCCAGATTTCACTCATGGCTCAAGATTCCATGAATTGTTAATATGTTGCCTTTAGTCTTTTGAGCCTCAATATGAGGTTAATGTTGACAAATACCAGGATTGCAGAAATGCCAAGGATTATTGGAGTCTTGCCTGCGCTGCTGCCCACTTCTCTAACCACAAACCCTGTTGTTGCGACCAGCCCTTTCTGTGTTATCTCTGCAACTTGGCTGGTGCTCGGCTTTGTTCCAGCAAGGAGCAGCGCTGTCTTCACTGCTGCTGTTTGGAAAGGAACCTCTTTTATGTAGGTGCTTGCTATTCCTGAGGTGCCGTTCTTGTGCCTGTCGTATGGTGTTGCCTCGCACGCTACTGTGTCTCCTGCAGAAAAGTATTCGCTTGGCAGCTCTTTTCCAGTGTATCCGATCTCTTGGCTGTTTTTGTACCATTTGTAGCTGTATCTGATTCCGTCTCCTTCCCTGTCTGTTGCTGTTGCGTTGCATGCGACGCTAGTGTCTTCATATGCTTCCTCAAGTTGCATCCAGACTATTTGTGGTGCCTCGTTTGTTATGTTGATTTCTATGATTCCTATAGCAACAGAATATGTCGCGCTGTGTATGTCCGCAAATGCGCTGGCAGCAGTTAAAATGCACATTGCCAACAAAAATGATCCTCGCATGGTTAGGATAACAGCATCTTTGTATATAATGTTTTGCCAAAAAGCTTTTATGCTGCTTTTAAGACTGTCCTTATTGATGCAGAAATTGAAGGCACTCAATTCCAAGGAAAAGAAAT
>JBDRIZ010000110.1:0-5065 GCA_043815525.1 Candidatus Woesearchaeota archaeon | reverse complement strand
TGATAATATGCTTGTGATTTGTATGGGCTTGCCTGAGGAATATGAATTGATTATCTCTTTTGAGTACGGTATCTCAAACAATATTTGTAAACCATATTTTTTGGCAATTGCTTCTATGATTTTCTTGTCTCCGATATCAGATTTGTTTGTTATTATGCTTCCAGTCTTTCCCAGTTTGGATAATAATTTGAGTACTATCTCCAAGTCGTGTGCTCCGAGCGGTGTTGGCTCTGTGATTGCTATCACGCTGTCTGTTTTTTCAAGCGCAGTGATTACCGGACAGTGCGTTCCGGCAGCAGTGTCGATTATGATGTAGTCATAGTTGTCCTTTCGTTTTTCAATTTCTTCGTTTAGTTGTCTTACTATGAATTCAGATATTGGCTGGTTTGTTTTGAGTTCTCCTAAAATAAGGTCGATGTTGCCTTTTTTTCCAGAAAAGAGCTTTCCAATCTCCTTGGAATCCCAGCTTATTGCATTTGATAGGCATACAATCTTGCATGCTCCGCACCCATTGCACTGGTTGGGAAGAAATATTGGGTTATTGTCTCTTATTGCAATGATTGCATTTGTCCTGCAGGCTTTTCCGCATGATCTGCATCTTGTGCATTTGCCAAGGTCAAACTTGGGTATCCTTTGCTTGATGGTTTTCAATTCTTTTCTTTTTATGTCAAGGATTAGGTGGTCATTCGGGCAGTCAACATCAGCATCCACAAGAAGCACTCTCATGCTTTTTGAAAGTTGCCATGCAAGCGCAGTTGCTATTGTGGACTTTCCTGTTCCTCCTTTTCCTCCGGTAATTCCCAGGAGTCTCATGACCCTTTTTAGTGCTTGCCGCAGCTGCCAGTCTGATCCCTTAGCTTGTTGAGGTTCTTGATTACTTCACTTACAGTGTCGTAGTCCCCTGTCTTAAGCGCCAGCCCCTTCTCTGCAATTAAGCTTATTGCTCTGCCTCCTATGCCTTTCGCAAATATAGTTGTTGGGTGCACTGCTTCCTCAATCTGGTCTATTGGGCTTTTTGTGGGGTCTGTGTGGTCAAGACTGTTATCAATAATTTTCAATTCTTTTTTTTCCACATCATACACTCCGAAGAATGGTGCATGGCCGAAATGGTGGCTGATCTCAGAATCCTCTCCCTTATTATTAAGCAAAGGGAAGAATATTCTTTCTCCTTTGCTTTTTTCTTTGTTAGATACTCCTGAATGAGGCGTTGCTGTCTCAGACATTATTTCAAGTTCATTTTTCAGAAATTTGTTTATGGCATCTTTTGCCTTTCCACTTGCCTGGTAAGCCCGTATTCCAATTTTGCCAAGGACTGCTGTTGCGTTTGGTCCTAGTTGTCCTGTCAGTATGCATTCAACTTTTAGTTCTCCCAACTGCTCGCTTGCCTTAATTCCTGCACCGTGGCCCTGTTCCGCGCCCTTGTTTATTACAGCTTCTGTCCCAACAACTTTCTTGTCTTTTATGTCAAATATCACAAAGTATTTGGACCTTCCAAACCTCTGGTCAATCAGGCTCAGAGGATTGTTGTCTTGGCATGATACAGCGATTCTCATTTTCTACACCTCACTATTGATTTCGTGAATCATAATGTGACAAGCAGCAGGAATAGTGTGCTTTTTTTCCGCAAATCTTGTCCTTTAATTCATCTCTTCAAGTCTTTCCTTTATCTGTTCGATTTCCTTACCAATCTGTTTTTGCTCTTCTTGCAGGACTCTCATCTGGTTTTCAAAGTAGTGTTTTTCCTGCTCTTTTGTTGGCTCTGCGTAAACCGGATAAAACCTTCTCCTTGCATATGCTCTGCTAAATCCCCTTCCGGAGAAACCTCTTCTCATTGGCCTAGAAATCTGCTCGCCCTCCCACAGTGTAGTGCACCATCCTCCTGTTCCCATTGGTCCTGTTCCATCTCCTCCTGGCATTTTTTTACCTCCTGTTGTTTGGTTTAAGTGTGTTTGTGATTGGAGACCATCAAATCTATTTGCGCTGCCTCCTGGCATTTTTTTCTGACAAGTCTAGCCTCTTGTCATCAAGTTTCCGCACTTGGGGCATTTTCTTTGGCTGCAGGGTTGTCCCCTGATATGCTGTGTTTCAAACCCACAATTTGGGCACACGCATGTCCCTCCTGGCCCTGCTGCAAAGGGTCCGCCCATTCTGCCTCTACCAGCCATTGGTCCTGTTCCTTCCCCTCCTGGCATCTGATAATCCCCTCCGTGTATTTTTATTGCCTTTCCATTAACTAAGGCATCTGTTATCTTTTCCCTTGCTCTTGTAAGTGTTCTTTGAAAAGTGGACTGGTGTACCCCCATTTTGTCTGCTGCTTCTTCCTGGCCAAGTTTCTCAATGTTTGCAAGCCTCATGGTCTCAAGTTCGTCAATTGTGATATCCACTTCTTCCAGTTGGCTTAGAGGTACAGCCCTTGGCTTGAAATAAGTCACTCCAGGCAGGAAATTCACCCACTTAACCTTTCTAGGCCTTACCATTATGCATAATAATGCATAATGTTATATAAATTTTTGCTTTAAGACTCTGTCAGATGTTTAATGACTGCACGACACTCAAGAGTTTTATGAATAGAACTTCAGCAGTTATGGCCTGTGCAGATTTGCCATTTTGTATGATAAACTGCGCATTTACCATCGTCTCTGATATTGACGCAGGCATTCATCAGGTAGAATTCATCATTATGCTGGATTACCACTTCTTTTGATTCTCCTGTTATGGGATGCTTAAAACAGCATATCTCCAATTTTTTTGGCGGGTGGCAGTCCAGACAACCAGTCTTCTTGTTGTCGTACCTGGGTTTTTCTGTTTTTTCCCTCAGAGCATGTGGTAAGTACTCCGGGCCATTGCATATGTCGCACAGGTCTTCAGGGCATTCCTTACAGTCTGTGATTGGGCTTTTTTCCTCCCATTCCTCAAGTGATATTATTTTGTTGATTCCCATTGTGGGTTATTAATAAATACAAAATGATTAGTGTCTTGTGGAAAACATTTTTTTGGTCGCTTCTATATAAATTTTTCTATAAATTATTACTAATAAGTAATAACAAAAGAAAGCTTTTTATATAAGAAAGTGACACCCAAACCGATGGCAAAGAGAAGCATATTTTACTCTGACCCAAGAATCTACAAACTTGGGCTGTTACTAATTCATGGAAAGAATCTCTCCACGCGTTACGAGTACATTTCGTCACAAATAAGTGAGAATGCTTGTGTTTTGGAGCCTGGATGTGGGCCAGCCCTCTTGAAAGGATATCTGGACAAGAGTTGCCACTACAAAGGATTTGACTTGAACAGCGACTTTGTATGGCATTGTAACCAGAATAGCCTTGATGTTTACCTTGCTGATGCGCTGGACAAAAGGAATTATTTTCCCTCAGATGTTGTTGTTTTGTGTGATTTTGTTCACCACATAGGCCATTCAAAAGAGAAACTGTTAATCCAGAATAGCCTTTCTGCTGCCAGGCACATGCTTATCATCTGTGACCCATTCAAGGATACATTGCTTAAGAATTTTCCAGCATGGGTGCCTGGTTTGCATTTCTTGGTCCACAAATGGTATAATCACATTGAGCAGGATGGCTGCAACTCCCCAAAATTGCAGGAAACTAGATGGAAGCGTGACTTGGAGGAAGTGATGATGGATGGGTTTGATGTGGTGCCAAGAACAGCTAAGAGAAACATTAAGGAGATTGGTGAGGACTTAATAGTTACCTATTCACTTTAGGTATAATACAATTTCCCCTCTCCCTTCTGCTTCCTGTCCATTTGGCTTTCTTCCTTGTTGACTCTTGGCCTGTGGCTTTCCTTGTCCCGCCTCATTGTTATCCCAAGGCTTTCAAGGAAATGGTTCATTCCCTGTTCCATTGTATATGGCCCTTCTGCTGTTCCTTTGATTGCTGGTGTGCCGTCAAATACCATCAGGCTTTCTGACAGGTAATCTAAAAACAATAGGTCGTGGTCTACGACAAGTGCTGCTGTGCCTTTTTGCTCCATGAAGCTTTGTATTACCCTTGAGACAATTAGCCTTTGCTCCACGTCTAGGTATGCGCTTGGCTCGTCCAACAGGTAAAGGTCTGCGTCTTGTGACAGGCAGTGTGCTATCGCCACTCTCTGGAGCTCTCCTCCTGACAGCTCGTTTAGTTTCTGCAGCATAAGATGTTTTAGTTCAAGCGGCCTTACAATCTGCACTTCGTATTTCTGCATCGCTGTCTGCAGCATTGTTGCCACAAGCTCTTCGCTTTCTCCTGTTAAGTATTGCGGCTTGTAAGACACTTTCACTTTCTCTAAAACTTCCCCAGAGTCTGGCTTTGTTTCTTTTGCAAGTATTCTTACAAAGCTTGTTTTTCCTATTCCGTTTGCTCCAAGCACTCCTGTCACTTCGTGCTTGTGCAGATCTCCTTTTGTTGCTTCAAGCTCGAATTTGCCAAGCTTTTTCTTCAGTTTGCTCCATGACACGAGCACCTCCTTTTTTGCTGATACTATTGGAGGTTTTTCTGCAAATTTTATTTGGTGGTCTCGAAACCTTATGTTTTCCTCTCTCATGTAGCCGTCCAAATAGATGTTTATTCCCTTCTTTGTGCTCTTTGGCATTGAGACTATTCCGTATGCTCCTGGCTTTCCGTACATTATGTGCACAAGGTCTGTCATGTAGTCAAGGATTATCAAATCGTGCTCAACCACCATTACTGCTGTGTCTTTTGTCGCAAGTCCCTGGATGAACTTGCTTACTTTTATTCTCTGTTTTATGTCAAGGTAGCTTGTTGGCTCGTCAAAGAAGTAGACATTTGCTTTCTTGAGAACAGTTGCTGCTATTGCGACTCTTTGCAGCTCTCCTCCAGATACCTCTTCTATTTTTGAATCAAGTATCTCTCTTATCTCAAGTTTTTTTGCAACTTCTTCCAACTCTTTTTTCTCGTTGACTTTCTGCAAAAGCTCTCTCACTGTTCCTTTTTGTGTTTTTGGTATCAGGTCCACTTGCTGCGGCTTGTAGCTTATCCTTATCTCGTTTTCTCGCACAAGTTCAAAGTAGTTTTGTGCCTCGCTTCCCTTGAATCTTTCTATCAGC
>JBDRIZ010000109.1:0-24986 GCA_043815525.1 Candidatus Woesearchaeota archaeon | reverse complement strand
TGTCGAATAAATAATTATATATATGGAATATATAAATTGAGATATGGAGTATACAAAACAAATATTATAATATATATTAAAATAATTTTTTCAAAAATAAATAACAAACAAACTCCACGAGAAATGAAGGGGTGGTCATTGCAATAAATAAATAAATTTATATACCTCCATTTCTTCTGGAATTTTGCATGGTACAAAAAGGGTTGAGTGGATTTTTTGAGAAATTCTTAATAAAAGAGAGCATTTTTCAGGACAGAAAAACCCTACAATCAAACTATACACCAGAAGTAATCCCCCACAGAGACCAACAAATACAACAAATAGCAGCAATTCTTGCACCATCACTTAGGCTTGACAAACCATCAAACCTATTTGTGTATGGAAAAACCGGCACAGGAAAAACACTATCAATAAAATATACAACAAACCAAATACTTGAGATTGCATCACAAAGAATCCTTCCAATAAAAATATTCTACATCAACTGCAAGCTAAAAAGGGTGGCAGACACAGAATACAGGCTGATAGCGCAGCTTTGCAGAGAGTTTGGCAAAGAAATACCAGTAACTGGCCTGCCAACAGACGAAATATACAAAATTTTCTTTGCAACAATAGATCAAGAAAAACAAATAATTATCCTCATACTTGACGAAATCGACCAACTGGTAAAAAAGACATCTGACGAAATACTCTACAATCTCACAAGGATAAACTCAGAACTCAAGCAAAGCCAGATATCCTTGATTGGCATAAGCAACGATTTAGTATTTACAGACTCCCTTGACCCAAGAGTAAAGAGCTCACTAAGCGAAGAGGAAATAATATTCCCACCATACAATGCGCTGCAGATCCAACACATACTCAAACAGAGGGCAAAACTTGCATTCAAGGAAGGAGTAATAGATGAGGGGGTTGTTGAAAAGTGCGCTGCATACGCAGCAAGAGAGCACGGAGACGCAAGAAGAGCAATTGATCTGCTCCGTGTGGCAGCAGAGATTGCCGAAAGAGCAGGATATACCAAAGTAGAGGTCAAACACCTGGACGAGGCAGAGGAAAAAATTGAGCACGACAGGATAATGGATGTGGTTTCAACACAACCAAAGCAACACCAGGCGATACTATTTTCCATAATCTCAATATATATCAAGAGAAAAGACATATTATTTACAGGAGAGATATATGAGTTATACAAGGGAATATGCGTGCAGGCGGGGCTAAGGCCGCTGACACAAAGAAGGGTGTCTGATATCATAGCAGAACTAGACATGCTGGGCATAATAAACGCAAGAGTAATATCAAAGGGAAGATACGGGCGCACAAGAGAGATTGCAGTCTGCGTGCCAAACTCAACAACAATCAAGATCAAGAAAACACTCGAGGAAGGACTAGACCTAGCTTGAGCATATCAAGAAGTAGTGCTTCCGGGGCAGAAAATGAAAGGGATAGTAAACAGCCTTCTGGAACAAGGATTCCTCGTATCCCCAGACGCGCTGCAGTCAATACAAGACGCACAGACAGTCGGCTCACTTATCAAGAGCAAGATACTGTCAAAAGAGTTTCTTATCATAAACAAAGACATAATAACAATTCTTGAAGAAGAGCCAAACTTGGCAGCCAACTGGCTGGAGTTCGAGAAACTCAAATCAGAGGCAGAAAAAACAAGGGTGGACTCATTATACAAAAAATTCCTGTCATTAATCAGACAAGAAAAGAAAGGCGCGGTTCAAGACCTAAGAGTTGTGTTCAGTTACGAGGAAACGCCAAAAAAAATTGAGGTGCAGGATTTTGTCAACCTCTTTCTAAGCAGGTACAGAAAGCTTGAAAGGCTACTCAACCAAAGAACAGAACTCACAAACCTGATATCAATAAGCAGAATAATTACAAAGAAGGAAAAGGAGACTGTGAGCCTGATAGGGATAGTGAGCGGCAAGCACCACACAAAAAACGGAAACCTTGTTCTGACCATGGAAGACCCAACAGCCACAATAAAGGTCATGGTGAACAAGACCAAACCAGAATTATACGATCATGCCAAGGACATAACCCTGGATGAAGTCATCGGCATAACAGGAGTAAGCTCTGACAAAATAGTCTTTGCAAACACAATAGTATGGCCGGAAATACCAAGGGACAGGGAGCTTAGGAAATCAAAGGAAGAGTCATACGCAGTGTTCCTTTCAGATTTGCACGTAGGGAGCAAAAAATTCCTCAAAGAGGAATTCAACAAGTTCCTCAGCTGGATAAACCAAGAAACAGGAAGCAAAGAACAGCGCGAAATAGCAGCAAAAGTGAAATACCTATTTTTTGTCGGAGACATGGTAGACGGAGTAGGAATCTACCCAAACCAAGAAAACGAGCTTGAGACAAATGACATATACAAACAATACGAGGAATGCGCAGAATTACTCGCAAAGATACCCCCAAGAATAAAGATTATCATATGCGCAGGAAACCATGACGCAATGCGCATATCAGAACCACAACTACAGCTCTACAAAGACTTCAGCCGGCCGCTCTGGCAGCTACAGAATGTAGAGATGGTAAGCAACCCGGCAATTCTGAACATTGGCGGATGCGACGACTTTGCAGGTTTTGACGTGCTCTTGTACCATGGATACAGCTTTGACTACTACATAGCAAACATTGACTCAATCAGAAACAACGGAGGATACGACAAGCCGGAACTGGTAATGAAATACCTGCTGAAAAGAAGGCACCTCGCACCAAGCCATGCATCAACACTCTACATGCCAGACCCGAAAGGGGATTTCCTTGTAATAGAAAAAGTCCCAGACTTTTTTGTCGCAGGCCACATACACAAGAGCGCTGTGGCAAATTACAGGGGAGTGACAATGATATGCGGGAGCTGCTGGCAGAGCAAGACAGAATTCCAGGAAAAGGTGGGACACCACCCGGAACCGTGCAGAGTACCCATAGTAAACCTTCATACGAGAAACGTGAAAATCCTCAGATTTGGTGACTAGATGCAAAACTACTTGGAAATGATAGAAAAGCAGCTTGAACAAGCATACGAAGTTGCAATGCTTGCCAGAAGCAAAGGATACGACCCCGGGACAATTGTTGAGGTGCCCATAGTAAGAGACATGGCAGAGAGGGTCGAGGGGCTGATATCAGTAGTCGCTCCCCAGATAGTGGGAAAAGGGCTCCCTGAAAGGATTAAGAAGCTTGAGAAGGAATTAGGAGCACTTGATTGGAGGGTGTCACTTACCATAGCACTTGAAGTAAGCCAAGAAAAATTCTGCAATTTCAAGGACAGGATTGAGGCAATGGAGGTTGGGATTAGGGTTGGGCTTGCTTACATAACAATGGGAACTGTGGCTTCACCACTGGAAGGATTCACAGGGCTAAAGATACGCAAGACAAGAGAAGGCAAGGAGTACTTTGCGCTGCAGTTCTCAGGACCGATAAGAAGCGCAGGAGGCACTGGAGCAAGCGTCTGCGTGCTGATAGCAGACTACGTGAGGGTCAACACAGGATATGCAGCATATGACCCAACAAAGGAGGAAATAGAAAGGTCAGTATGCGAGCTGTACGACTACCACGAAAGAGTCACCAACCTTCAATACCTTCCAAGCGAAGAAGAGGTACGGTTTCTGGCAAGCAGGATACCAGTACAAATAGACGGAGACCCATCAGAAAAATTCGAGGTATCAAGGTTCAAGGACCTAGACAGGGTGGAAACCAAAATGATACGCAACGGCGTATGCCTTGTGATAGGAGAGGGAATAGCACAAAAAGCAGCAAAGCTATGGAAACAACTTTCCCAGTGGGGAAACCAGTACAGCCTGGGCCAATGGGATTTCCTGCAGGCATTCCTTGAAATGCAGAAATCACTCAAAGCCAAGGGAGAGGAGACAAAAAAAGGCAAGATAAGCCCTGACTACACATACATAAAAGACCTAGTCGCAGGAAGGCCTGTTCTGGCATACCCATTAAGAAGCGGGGGTTTCAGGCTAAGGTATGGCAGAAGCCGCGCCTCTGGATACAGCTCGTGCGCCATACACCCTGCAACAATGAAAATCCTGAACAACTACATAGCAACAGGAACGCAGATAAAAATGGAAAGGCCAGGCAAGGGAGCTGCCCTAACTGCATGCGACACTATCGACGGGCCAATAGTGAAACTGTCTGACGGAAGCGTCATCCAAATCTCAACAGAAGAAGAGGCATGCGCAAGGGTATCAGAAGTGCAGGAAATACTATACCTCGGGGACATCCTGATTAGCTACGGAGACTTCTACAACAGAAACCACGTGCTAGTCCCTGCAGGATACTGCGAGGAATGGTGGAAGCAGGAGTTCGAGAAAGCAATAGTCGACATATTCGGCAGCCTTGACATAGAGAAATGCTCTGACTTCCTCAAGGTGCCAGTGAGTTTGGCAAGCGCATCCCTACAAGGAAAAATTGATGACGAAACAGCATTTACAATATCAAGAAAACTCGGAGTGCCTTTGCACCCAAAATACACCTACTTTTGGAGCGAAATATCCAAAAACCAGCTGGCACAGCTGTTGGAATGGCTAAAATCAGCAAAATACGATGTTATTGAAGGCAAGCTGCAAAAGCTAGTGCTTCCAATGCATCCAGCAAAAAGAGCGCTCGAACTCCTTGGCATACCGCACACAGCAAACAAGGAATTTGTGGTGCTGCAAAAAGGCCAGGCAAGGGCGCTTCTGAACACGCTGTCTGTTTGCGACGAGACACTCTGCAACGAGGCAATAGCAAAACTTGCAGGGTTTGCAGGCACAACCCTCGAGTTCGTAAACACCCTATCTCCAGTAACAATCAGGGACAGGTCAGGAACATTCATAGGAGCAAGAATGGGAAGGCCTGAAAAAGCCAAAATGAGAAAAATGACTGGAAGCCCACACATGCTGTTCCCTGTCGGAGATGAAGGGGGAAAGATGAGAAGCTTCCAGGCAGCGCTGGAGGCAAAAAAAGTCACAGCAGACTTTCCAATCTACAGATGCGAGACATGCAAGACAAAAACAATATTTCCCATATGCGAGAGTTGTGAAACAAAAACTATCAAGGCGCACAAATGCAAAATATGCGGGATAATGGATGCTGAAACCTGCCAAAAACACGGCAAAAACGCAAGCTACAGCACGGAAACCATAGACATCAACCATTACTTCACAAAGGCCTGCGAAAAGCTGGAAATGAAGTTCTTCCCAGACCTGATAAAGGGGGTTAGGGGGACGAGCAACCAGGACCACACACCAGAGCACATGACAAAGGGGATACTGAGGGCAAAACATAACGTGTATGTCAACAAGGACGGCACAATAAGATATGACATGACACAACTGGCAATAACGCACTTCAAGCCAATGGAAATCAACACCTCAGTAGAAAAACTAAGAGAGCTTGGCTACACAAAAGACTGCTACGGAAAACCGCTCGAAAAAAGCGACCAGGTGCTGGAAATATTTCCGCAGGACGTGATACTGCCAAGCGGAGAGACACTCACAGAAGAAGGCGCAGACGAAATACTATTCAACGCAACAAAATTCATAGACGAACTGCTGAAGAGGCTTTACGGAATGGATGCATTCTACAAACTGCAGAAGCCATCAGAATTGGTCGGACAGATGGTTGTATGCCTTGCCCCACACACATCTGCAGGGATACTCGGCAGAATTATCGGATTCAGCAGGACACAGGGATTCTTTGCACACCCGCTTTTGCACGCATCCACAAGAAGGGACTGCGATGGAGACGAGGCATGCGTAATGCTGCTGCTTGACACGCTGCTAAACTTCTCAAGAAAATACCTGCCAGCACACAGAGGAAGCACACAGGACGCGCCGCTTGTCCTGACAAGCAAAGTGGTTCCTGAGGAAGTGGATGACATGGTATTTGACCTGGACATCGAGTGGAAGTACCCCCTCGAATTCTATCAAGGATGCATGGAATACAAGAAACCATACGAAGTAAGAATCGAGCGCATAAGCGACAGGCTCAAGACAAAAGAATACTCAGGTTTCGGATTCACGCACAACCTAAGAGACATTAACATGGGAGTCACCTGCTCTGCCTACAAGACCTTGCCCACAATGGAGGATAAACTCAAGGGGCAAATGGATCTTGCAGAAAAAATCAGGGCAGTGGAAGCATCTGATGTTGCGACACTAGTCATAGAAAAACACTTCATAAAGGATACAAAAGGAAACCTGCGAAAGTTCTCAACGCAACAGTTCAGGTGCGTAAACTGCAACGAGAAATACAGAAGGCCTCCTCTGAGCGGGAAATGCTCTGCATGCACAAATGGGAAGATAATATTTACTGTGGCAGAAGGCAGCGTGACAAAGTACCTTGAGCCAAGCATAAGCCTGGCAAAGAAATATGAGGTGCCAGCCTACCTGATACAATCCCTTGAACTGCTTAAGCGAAGAATTGAAGCAGTCTTTGGCAAGGAAAAGGAAAAGCAATCAGGCCTGGGAAGCTGGTTCTAGAAGACCTGAACATGCGGGACACCAGAAACCCTGCGCACAGATGACAAATCTACCACTCCATCACCAACAAAAAAAGCCACTGATTCCTCTCCAACTGCATTTACAACATTGGCCTTTACAAAAAGCCCTTTTAGTTCTGCTGCAGAAACAACAGGGCCACCAAAAAAACCACCAGTCAAGTCAAGGACAAAATAATTCTCCTTATACACCTTGCCGAGAAGGTTCTCGTCGCACACAGCAAGAACACACTTGCCGCAAGACTCATGCATCCTGGCAACCATCATTTTACCACGTGTTTCGCACCGCACGCAGTGCACTTGAGGTATGTAAGCTGGCCATCCTTTTCAAGCTTTGTGTCAGGCTTGCCGCACTCAGCGCACAAAACAAACTCGTTTGCGTACTGCCTTATCTTCTGATTTATTCGCGAAGCAGCAACACGCGTGCCAATAATCAATGCGTTGCGGGAAAGGTGGCCTGGGGCTGCAATCTCCTTTAGAACATACTTCAAGAAGTGATCTGGAGACCTCCTAAGAGAGTCAGCTATTGCATTGAAGTTGCTGATAATTGTCCTGTTGCCCTGTATATGGCCCATAACCCTGGGAATCTCGAATCGCTCCTTTTCCAAGACAGATTTCGGCATATTCTTCCTGGCATTTGTCAAAAGCTGTTCGTAATCCATAATCGTTGCGCAAACCCCCAACTTTATTTAAACCTATTGAAAACATTTTTAAACAGGGAAAGCAGGGCATAAACGCTATGGTGCTCGAGTCGATTATGAACCCATTCAAGGCAGAAAGAAAGCCCTGGGAGATGTTCTTTGTGGGATTCTTATACAGCTCTGTGGCAATGATGCTCAGCATGTGGATATTTGAAAAGTACGCAAGCCTTGTGATGGTGTTCCTTACATCCCTTGCCTGCGCGCCACTGATTTACTACACCATCAAACTTGAAGAAAAAAAGGACACTGAAATAGACGGGGAGGTAAATCTACTAAAAGAGCACAGCAAGGCACTGAGCTTTCTGATGTTCATGTTTGCAGGAATCACCATTTCATGCACCCTATGGTACATACTGTTGCCATCAAGCTGGGCCACAAACCTTTTTTCTATACAGACAGAGACAATAACAAGCATAAACAGCAAAATAACCGGGCTGAGCATAGACCACTTCAGCATACTCACCAAGATATTCCTGAACAACGTGAAGGTGCTGATATTCTGCGTGCTATTCGCCTTTGTCTACGGGCTTGGAGCAATATTCATACTCGCATGGAACGCATCAGTAATAGGAGTGGCAATCGGCAACTTTGCCAGAACACACTTCTCAGACTACATCAACG
This sequence comes from Candidatus Woesearchaeota archaeon, assembly GCA_043815525.1. GTDB lineage: Archaea > Nanobdellota > Nanobdellia > Woesearchaeales > JAZDKJ01 > JAZDKJ01. The sequence continues at coordinate 17,168 of JBDRIZ010000109.1, read as the reverse complement.
CAACAGGCATAGTGAAACTTGCAGGGTACTTCCATATAGGCGGGCTGTCACTCCTCAGGTACTCGCTTCACGGCATACCTGAGATTTTGGCTTATTTTGTCGGAGGCCTGGCTGGAGGAATAATCTCTGTGGCAGTAATACAGCACGATTTTGGAACCAAGAACTTTGAGAAAATACTCCTAGACTCCTCAGACCTGATGCTAATCAGCGTTGGGATACTCTTATTTGCGGCAATAGTAGAGGTCTTTGTGACACCCATATTCTTCTAATCCAGAACCTTTAGTCTGCCAGGACGCACCTCAAAAATCTCACCCTGCCTAAGAAGAGACTCGATTGCAGACTCTGAGCCGCTTCCAAGAGCTTCAACAACCATTTGATACTCAGCCCCATCCCCGCTATCCAGCCTTCTGATAACACTGCAAACATCCTCGCGATTGGAGCCCTTGTCTTCTTTGGCTGCGCGCAGCTCAAGAGAGCGAAGCTCTATCCATTTTGGATCCACAACCTTACGCACAATCTCAGGAAAAAGATAGCGCTCGTTATCAAACTCCCGAAGCCTTGCTATCACAAGCACAATATCCCCAACAACAAATGGCAGGACAGAACGGACAGAAATCCTCGCAGTACCATCATCAAGAATGGCAACATCCTCCTCGCTTGCGACAACAGTGGCGATGACATTGACCCTTGAAACCTCCTGTTTGTCCAGAACCAAGACATTCGGCTGCAAACCATCCCGCCTAACATATTCCCCCCTTAACAGATCAGCTATCCTAAGCTTGTAGGCAACCTGGCGCTTAAAAGATTCACTCATCGAAAGCGATAATCTCAAGGCATTATAAAAAATTTTCCACACATTTAAATAAAAGAATCAAGGATGACATACCAATGGCCAACCAGGCGCTAGTCAACTATATCAGAAACGCTGTCTCATCAGGAGCAGCAATCGCGTCTATAAGGCAGAAATTAGTGCAAGAGGGCTACAACCAGGCAGAAGTCGACGACGCAATACACTCAGCATTCGGCACAGAGGTCAGGCACACAATCAACCTCTCGAAGTCAGCTATCGCTGCGATCATAATCATTGCTGCTGCAGCAGGCCTGGTGACAATGTTTGTCACACAGCAAGCACCAACAAAACTTCTGGACTTCGAGAGCCTGCCGCTAAAAACAACAGTGAAGCCTGGAGAGACACTATCATACCAGGTAAGATTACTAAACACTGGAAGCAAGAATATTTATGATGTAATAGTGAGGTCAGAGGTGGTAAACAGCAAAGGAGAGGTCATCTGCGTGAAGACAGACACCTTTGCAGTAGAAACACGCACGTCAGAGACAATGCAAATAGAGATACCAAACACAGCAGATCCAGGGAGCTATTCAGTAAGAAGCAAGGCAATGTATCCAGGAGGGGAGGCAATCTCCACATTTGACATCAAAGTATATGCAGAGGAAAGCTGCAACGACAGAGTGCAAAACCAGGGAGAGTCAGGAATCGACTGTGGCGGGCCATGCAAGCCCTGCACAAGCTGCAATGACAGAAGAAAAAACTATGATGAAGAAGGCGTTGACTGTGGCGGGCCATGCGAGACAGACTGCTGCTCAAACAATATACAAGACCCAGCAGAAGATGGCATTGACTGCGGAGGCAAGTGCAAGCCATGCAGCTGCGGCAACTGCGATGACAACAACCCATGCACAGAGGACACATGCGAGGGCAAATGCGTCCACAGGCAGATAACGCCATGCTGCGGCGACGGCGTGTGCGAAAAAGAGGAAGCATGCGAAAACGACTGCAGCATCAGCCCGCAAGAGAAGCCTGAGCAAATAATCGAGAAAGCGCAGAACATGGCAACTGTTGCGCCAGACAAGGCAGAGGCTATGTGCGAAGCACTTGCTGACAGCCAGTACAGGGACCTATGCCTTGAATTATCAGCAAAAAATTCAAACCAAAGCAGCATGTGCAATGGCATATACAGCACTGCAAAACGTGACGCCTGCTACATGGAGTTTGCCATGCAAGGAGACTACAGCGTGTGCTACAAAGTGGAGAACGAGTACCTGGTAAGGGCATGCGAGCAGCTAAAATACCTGCAATCAAATACGTGAAATAAAACCTCTTTTTGGCTCAAACACATCACCTGAGCGCTTAAGCTTCTCGATAGCGCTGTCAACATCACCCTCGTCAATTCCCTTCTCAGAAGCAAGCCTGATAACATCCTCAATCGGAATCCTGTTACCGAGCTGGTTCTCAAGATCGGTTATGATATCTTTTATCGCAACAATCTTGCTCCTCTGAGTCGCTGTAATACCGGTTGTTATCCTGTCAATATCAATAGTCCCAGTCTCCTCATCAAACGCAATCTGGCGCAGGCAATAATCGAGAAGCTTTATTGCGCGCCTCGCATCATCCCCTGTCACCTTGTCAGACAACTTCACCCTGGCAGCTGCCTCAGAAAGCCTGACAAGACCCTCAAGCTGCCTGGGAGATATGGGAATAGACCTGATCGCACCCTCAGTTGCTCCGGAGGCACGCATCTTGAGGTAGTATGCCTTAATCTCCTCTATCGCACCCTCTGTAAGCTGGGGCTTAATATGCTGCTTTGCATAAGCGATGTACTTACGCAAAAGCTTAGTGTCTATCTGCGGCTGCTGTCCCTCAGGATTCTGGTGAAGATCCAAAATAAAGCTTGCCATGCTGTCATCCTTCTGCTGGTCAGGCAAATCCTTTATCGGAAAAATCAGATCAAAGCGATTGATCAAAGTGCTTGGAAGGTCTATCTGGTCTGCTATGTTGCCATAGGGGTCAAAGCGGCCAAACTTTGGGTTTGCAGCAGCAAGGACAGTTGTCTCAGCGCGAAGAGTGGCCTGGATGTTGGCTTTTGAAATACTAACGGTTTGTTGCTCCAGCGCTTCGTGCATCGCGCTCCTGTCCTCCTTACTCATCTTGTCAAGCTCATCAATCATGACAATGCCCCGGTTAGCGAGAACAAGCGCTCCAGCCTCGAGAGAATAGCCCTGCAGGAAATCATCCTTAATGACTGCGGCAGTGAGACCTGTGCCGCTTGCACCTTTCCCAGAGACATACCTGCTCTTTGGCGCAACATGGGTTATCCTCTTCAGCAGCTGGCTCTTGCCTGAATTATGGCAGACAATACCATTAGCAATAAAACTGTGCGAAACAGGAACCTCAAAATCATAAACATCAATCATACCGGCCGGGCTGATATCCACAACTTTCTCCCACCTCTGCGGACTCTTCCTTTTATTCTGGTCGCGCTTCTTTTCGATATCCTTCAATACCTCTATTAGCTTATCCCGCTTTTTTCTTGAAACAAAACCGATATGTTCTGCAAACAAGCTGATATCCCTTGATCTTCTAATGCACAAATTATCATCAATAATCCTTCCTTGTATCCCGAAATACAGTAGAAGCAACTGAACATCCTTAAGCAGAGCAGTATCTCTTGACTTAAGCTGTACTGAAGTCCTACCATTACCAAAGCAGCAGCCATCAGCCTCAAAAAGCCATTTCAAGAAACAAGCAACGACATCATTTGGACTTTGAAAAATCTGCTCAGGAACTCTTTTTTCTCTTAAGAAAGAAAGCGAGTCAGCCACCTGCCTGCTGTGAACTTCTATCAAACATATCTTTTGTGTGGAAAAAACCTGGCGCAGCAAGCCACTGCCATCATCTATAGTTCTTAACCCACCACCAACCTGCTTTTCAAGAACACTTGGTATTATGTTAAACATGGAAAGACAAAGATTAGAAATCTTGTCCACCAAGTCATTCTCCTCCTCGTTGACATAGCACGCAATACTATAACCCCTTTTGCGAACATGACCATCACCAATAATATAACCGCACAAGGAAGCAAGAGCTGGAGTGAAAAATTCCGGCAATTCAACGTTTTTAAGACTGCCACATGACTTCTTAACCCGTGTAAACAGTGTTGGGACATAATTTTTTACCATATTTGGTATCTTTGGCATGACTCTTATACTTTCTCCACTGATGATATCGTCAGCCCTAACCCATCCCTCTTTTGTCAAAAAAGGCTGGTTATATGTACAAATAACCTCTTTTCCAGTTTCAGTTGTTACCTTGAGACTGGGTTGATTGAGGTAATAATGAAACCTGGTGGCAAAATCATAACACTTGTCCCTTGCATCACGGCGAATCTTTGTCACAACCTCATGGATTGGTTGCAGATGATTCTTGCCAAGACTGTCGATGCGCTTCATTCCCTTGTATGCAAGTGCCACTCTTGAATCACCGGCAATGCAACCAGGGTCGCCAATCAGCAAAATATGGATATCGCCCCTTGTCACGACACCGCTGTCACGGGACTTTCTCACGCCACCCATGAGCTGGTACAAAAGAGCCTCCTTTATAGCATCGTGGCCATAGATTGTCGGAGCAATTGAGTCAACCATCTTCTGGTATATCTTCGGGTCATCAGCAAGAACCTTTATCTCCTCAATCTCATCTGATGATATGTCAAGATCTATGAACTCCTCCTGCACAGACTCAACAAAGTTGGCCTCAACGAAAAGGTCAAACCTTGTGCTCTGGCCACCAGTCTTGAGAGTGATGGGCAATTCCTTAATGACACCAATAGCAAGTATCTTAGTCCCAGGATTTGTTCTTTTTTCTGACATAGGGCTCACCAGGTCACCCTTCAGAATCATCTTCATCCTCTTGGGCTGCTCCCCACCCTCAAGGTCTTCAGGAGCCTCCTCGAGAGTAATGCTCTGAGCGTCAACAAGCTCCTTTGCGACAAGCCTGAAGCGGCCTTTTCTGCCGCAGCCACAGACCCTTGGCTCCTTGAACTTGTTGTCCAGCTGCAGGACAGCAATAACAGTGCCGCAGCTTGGGCACTCAAACTTGGAGTTAGTGACCTGGGGCCTAACATCAGACTTCTGCCTTACAATGCCATCCATCCAAAACAATTTGCCAATATGGTTGCTGCGGATGTTCCTGATCATAATCTTTTGAGAGACAGGCAAATTCCTTAGACGAACCAAAAAATTCCTGGAATCCCCAATACCGAACTGCTCAATAGCTATTTCAGCATAGCGAAGAGTGTCATCAGGGGACTCAAGAACTGACTCTGCAAGGCCAGGGTCAAACTCAGACAGCAAACCGAAATCCACAACAATAAACTTCTCAGACTTTCTAATCTTCTCAAGAAGCTCAGGGTAATAGTACCTCTCGAAAAACCTCTGGAACTGAGGAGCAAAGTCCTCAACAACTTCCACCATATGAACAACCTTTCACACTTTTTTTTATATATCTGACGGCAGTATGTCTAGTGAAAACAAAAGAATTCACTTAACTTTCTTCAGATTGACTATCAGCTTGTCAAGGGCCTTATGGACCTCTTCCTCGCTTTTTGTGCCAGTACAGACAACCTTTCCGTTGCTAAATAAGAGGAAAGTGGCTTTTGCCTCAGCAAGCTTATAGACAAGGCCTGGGAACTGCTCTGGCTCGTATTCTGTATTCTCAAGCTTCATAGCCAAAGTGTTCAGGTTAAGGTCCATGCCCACAGTGCCGCTTGCGACGATGTTCTGGATTTTTATCTCTGGCTCAACAGTAATCTTCACATTAATCTTCTGAAGGCTCTTTATAATCTTCTGGATAGACTCCCTGACATCTTTCATGGTCCGCGCGCCAGTACAGACAACCTTTCCAGAGCTAAAGATGAGGGCGCTGGTCTTAGGATCCTTGATGCGAATCACAAGACCAGGAAACTGCTCAGGATTGTATTCTGTGTTGCTAAGTGTTGCAGCCATCTTCTCGAGAGGTATGTCATGCTCGAGGCTAGTAGACACGACAATGTTTACAACCTTGATGTCCTTCTTCACCATTTTAAAGACCCCCTTATTTAAATAAGCTAATAAGCCCCTATTTATAAATACTTTTGTTTTTAAATGAGAATTTCCAAAAATGTATTTTTAAAGTGATATGCCCCCACTATTTCCACTGGAAACCTTGAGAATTCGTTTATCACAGGGCTTAAGCCCTGCATTTCAGATTCAGCAAAATCATACACCCCTTTATTTCCTGTGGAATATCTATTATAAACCCCTATAAAAACGCGATATTGAATCAGGGCTTACCAAAATACATCACAAGAGCTATCAGGATAGCTATGCCAATCAGGAAGATAAGCGCTGTGCCAAGGCCTGCCCTCTTGAACATCATATGAACAGCCTCCGCAGAATGGATATTTAATCTTTTCTAAAGACCATTGCTGCCTTTAATATTTAGAGTCACAGTCACTGTATCAGTAAATGCAAGACTTACTATCCTAGAATCTTTTCTCACTAGCTGACAAAAGCCCTAAATCACCAGTGCAACACATAGAATTACAACACTGACTTGTCAAAAGTAAGAGCTGCACTAAAGATTTTTAAACACACAGCCTGTTCTCATTGAAAATGACTGTGGAAATAAAAGCTGTCGGCGGCTATAACGAGGTAGGAAAGAACATGACAGCAGTCAAGGTAGGCGGCGACGTAGTAATCCTTGATATGGGGATACACCTCGATAACTTCATAAGACACGCTGAAGACGAAGACAAGGTAAACCTCAAACCAGAAGAGCTGATCAATGTGGGGGCTGTTCCCAACATAAACGTAATGGACACATGGCAGCAGCAGGTCAAGGCGATAATACCAACGCACGCACACCTTGACCATGTCGGAGCGCTCCCATTTCTGGCGCAAAAGTACAAGGCACCAATAGTTGCAACCCCCTTCACAACATCTGTAGTAAGCACAATGCTTAGGGATGATAAAATAAGAATCGACAACCCTATCAAGACAGTTAGCTCGAACTCGGTGATAAGCATCTCGCAGCAAATAAAGGCAGAGCTTGTACATGTAACGCATTCCACTCCCCAAACAGTCATGGCAGCGCTTCACACACCAGAGGGAGTGATACTGTACGCAAACGACTTCAAGTTCGATTTGTACCCAGTACTCGGAAAAAAGCCAAACTTCAACAGGCTGCAGGAGATAGGAAAAAAAGGGGTGCTTGCACTGATAGTGGATTCGACATATGCACATGCTGCAAAAAAAATGCCGAGCGAGTCAGTTGCAAGAGAGATGCTACGCGACGTGATGCTGGGCACAGATAGCAGAGGCAAAGCAATGATTGTGACAACATTCTCCAGCCACCTTGCGCGGCTGAAAAGCATAATAGAATTTGGAAGGAAGCTTGACAGAAAAATTGTCTTTCTCGGAAGGTCGCTTGCAAAATATGTCTACGCAGCAGAGGATATCGGGCTTGTCAACATGTCAGGAGAGGCAGACATTGTCAGATACAGCAGCCAGATAAGAAGAAGGCTAAAGAAGATACCTCAAAGCCAGAGGCACAAGTACCTGTTTGTCGTCACAGGGCACCAGGGAGAACCAAAGTCAACGCTGTCAAAGATAATTGATAACCAGTTCGACTTCACCTTCAAGCCAGAAGACCACATGATATTTTCATGCACAGTAATACCTACTGCAATGAACGAGCAGAACAGGGACCACCTGGAAAGAATACTCAAGGACCGCGGGGTGAGGATATTTCGGGACATACACGTGTCAGGCCACGCAGCACGAGAGGACCTTAGGGACCTGATAAACCTTGTCAAGCCAAAGCACATAATACCAGCCCATGGCAACATACAGATGACAGCAGCACTGTCAGACCTCGCCACAGATATGGGGTACGACGCAGACAACATACACCTGATGAGAAATGGGCAGACAACAAGGCTAGAAAAGTATAAATAATGGTTGGGCTTCCAATCAACAGGGGGTGCAAATATGAAGTTGACACTTGCTGAGCCAAAATATTTACGGGACAGCGTGATAATAATATCAGACCTTGTGAACGAGGCAAGGTTCAAAATAACCCCACAGGCAGTCGAGCTTGTGGCAATGGACCCTGCAAATGTTGCGATGGTCATATTCAAGCTATTCTCAAGCTGCTTTACAGAATATGATGTGAAAAAGGCCACAGAAATAGGCATAAACCTTAGCAACTTGAAGCAGATACTGAAAAGGTCGAACCCAAGCGACATGCTCACAATCGAGGCAACGCAAGACAACAAGCTGCAGATAACAATGCAGGGAGCAAACACAAGAACATTCAGCCTGCCAATGCTGGACATAGAGGAAAAAGACCAGAAAGTGCCAGAACTGAATTTCACGATGCAGGTCACAACCCCATGCACTATGTTCAACTCAGCAATAGAGGATGCAGACATAGTCGCAGAGTCAGTTACGCTAATAGCTGACGACAAAAAGTTTGTCGTGCAAGCTGAAGGAGACCTATCCAAGGCAAGAATAGAGATCAAGGGAGACGAGACAAAGATATCAACAAGCTCCAAGGACACAATCAAGGCAAAGTACTCGATAGAGTACTTAAAGAAGATGATAGGCGGATCAAAGCTGTCAGATAAAGTCGAAATAAACTTCTCCAAGGACTACCCATTAAGACTCGAGTACAAGGTAGTTGACAGGATGCAGCTTGCATTCATCCTGGCACCAAGGGTGGAAAGCGACTAACACCTACCCGTGATGCCAATAACATCCTGATGGTTTTTTGTCTCTTTCTTAATGTTTTTTTGTTATATGGTCTATTATAATTATTATCTTTATAAATGTTGCTGCTGGTTGGGATTAGAAAAGATTTATATAAAAAAGCCTCTTTTTAAATGATATATGGTAAGAGTTCAGACTGGTTCGGTTGATGCTGTTTCGATAGGGCTTATTGTATTAGGTGGATTTATACTCTACCAAGGAAACTCATTTGGTTGGTTTTTCATCCTATTAGGGATAGTAAAAAATTTTAGTGGATGGTAAAATGTCAAAGGCTACAACGATATTAAGTTATTTGGTGTTTGTATCAGGTTGGCTGTTTTCCCTATATTTTACACTAATTAACTTTAATATGATATTAGCTGGAATAGGGGGTATAATGATTGTAGCAAGTGGCACAAAATTCATCATCTTTCTATATCACGGAGATAAAGAGAATAAACCACGCATTGTATTTGAGAAATAATATCTTCTTTCCTTTTCGTCTGCCCGAGATGTTACATAAAATTTAAATAGGGGGCTTGTGATTGTATTTGTTATTCAGCATTGTAGCACTTCTGTGCTGCTATGCACACAAATCTTGTTTTAAAGAGTAAGGACATTGACAGAGAGCCTGCAAAGTTATATAGGAATAGTCATACTTATAGCCTTTATATTCCTTTGCTCGTCTCCAGGGAAGTCTTACATAGACCTAAACATGTCTTTCCTTCTGTAGTAGAATACGAGGATAAGAAAGGGTTAGCATTCTACTTTGAGCCTCCAAAGGATTATGATTTAAAGCCCTACAAAATCTATTACATTAAGAGAAAGGACAGAATTTTTACCTATATACCCATTCCTAAAGACTTAAAGTATGTTGTTGTTGGTTCGGGAAATCCCCTTGTCAAATACACCATAGGATTTGATGATCATGATAGGCAGTGCTTGTTCTTGGAGAGGGCTTTCAAATGAGAAAAGGAGCCAGACCTGGTGGGAAAAAGGATATTGTGGACTTTGCCATAAATCGTTGCCGTTGCCCTACCAGGTTGGTCAGTCTGTTACAGGCTTTGTTCAAGTGGCATTACAATATGAATGATAATAGGAGACTAACATCCAAAGAACTTGCATTGGAATTGGGCTGGAGAGAAAGAACCACAAGGTATTATCTTCAAAAGTTAAAAGCATGGAACATAATCAATGAACATTATGTATTCACATCTCCTGAAATGGCAAAGAAAGCAGGGTTAGTCCTCAAATTTGCAGAAAAGGGAAAACTACGATATGTTCATTTTGAGGGATATTATGCAACCATCCTGACCAGAGACCCACTAAATAAGCACATGTATCAGGAGTTTAAGAATAAAATTTTTGCTTTTAGCCAGAAACATCTTCCATCAGTTAAGATGGTTGTGTTTTCTCCGAAATGTTTTGGAGTATATTTCCCTCGTTTCATAGAGCAAGAGGGTGCTGGTCTGTGGCACATACTAAATCTTCTGGAGGAAATAATTACTTTTATGGAGAAAGAATTAGGAGCTCCAATAGGCATAGATTACAAGAAGATACACCAGTATTCCCGAAATTTTAGACAGATTGGGCGTATTGGGTTCAAAGAGTTCACTTTTATTAACCACAGACTTGCTGTTGAGCATTTCAATAGGCAGGATAAATTTAAAGGAGCGCATGTGAGTATTGATTTCTCATCACCTGCACCATCTCTGGAGATTACTGCAAAAACACATGACGAACTTATGTTCCTGTTAAATGCTTTTTTAGAGCGGGAGGATGAGAGTCCTTTCAAGAATGCACAGGATGTAGATGATTTCTGTAAGGAAAAGATTAGAACATTTCGAGGTGGAAAAAATGAAAAGAACTTATGTAGGTAGAGGAGAGCCCGCATTTATATTAGAGATTTTTGAGGGCGAGAAAAAGATACTGGATGAAAAGTATAACACAAACAAGTGTTGCATCTGTGGCAGGGAGGTAAGTAGGAACTACAGGGTGTTTTACGAGGACGAAAAGGGAAACAAACAGGATGTAACAATAAACAGAGAGGGTGGCTTATGCAGGCGATGCGCAATCTGGGATTTGCTTTATGGTCTTGACCCAGATGCAACAGCACCAGAAAGGGTATTAAAATGACTGGAACAGACTTAACAGCACCAGTTGGTCAGATTTTGATTAACTTAAAATCTCTTGACAATTTTGATGATGTCTATGAGGACAAGAACTTTAAGGGATGGTTAAATACCACCTTCTCCTTTGGTTTGTTGGGATTTGAGAATAATGAGGTCTATGCTTTAATAAGGGGGCGTAGAGGCACACTCAAGGTAGTTTCAGGCAAGGACTGGTCTGGGATAATAAAAGATGCAAACAACAATATCAATCCTGATGCAAAGGGTGTTGTTATAGGAGCATTAATGCCTCAAGAACAGGGGCTTCAGGAGATTAAGCATATCCTTGAGGGATTGTCAGAGCATATGAACCCAGATGCAGTTATCTTATTCCAGGCATTGCAGCATAAGAAAAAGTGGATTATGATGTATTGCCTGGTAGTAGAGTAGATTATATTATTTACATAATAATTTTGATATAATGTTAGTAATTAAATCCAAAGGCTGAATAAGTTTACTGGGGTCTTTATTGAAAAGGACATAAATAAGATAAATTATAATTAGGCAGTTTAGAATAAAGAAAAGTGCACGCACTGGATGGCGCCACATTTGCTTCCCTGCTCTTTCTATAATACTTGGTTGCTTCTTATTTAATTTCTGATAGATTTCTTTCAGAATTTTAGGTATATTGTTGTTCCAATGGATTTTGTTGCCAATCAAAGCGTCAATCTTATCAGGCATATACTGGAAATATGTTCCTCTCTGTAGATTTGAATAATCTTCAATTACAATAAATAATAGATTGCTTGTATTCTCGGACAGAAATGATTGTAAACTGGCTCTCAAGAATTTAATGGTGGCATCTCTGTTGTTCTTATCTCGGTAGTCCTTATTTTTAATAAAGTATTCAAAGTAAATTAGGTATTCCTCAAAATTATTGTATCCCTCTTCCGAAATCTTTTGCTTCAAATTGGAAATCTTTGAATATACTTTACCAAGTAATACTGATGAACATTTGTTCTGATTGAGTTCATCTATGAGAACATTTATGTAATATTTTAAAATTGCCTTTACAATGAATTTTGACAGGATAATATATAAAATAAAAAGGGAAAGAGAAATTAAACTAATAACGATATTTTTCTGCAAGAGTATCAAAAAACAAAAGAATAAAACCAATGGTATGAAACTTACTAATTCTAATAGGTAGCCTTTAATTTTTGAAATTGAAATATCCACCATTCTTTGAGCCTTACTCTTTAATTTACCATCTGTAATATCCTGTCCATACTGATTTTTGTTCCTGAACTATCAAGATACTCAACTTCTCCCGTGTTGCTATTTATCTCAACAATTACTTCCTGATTACGGCTACTCGCCCCTACCTTCCATAACTTATCCACCTTACTGGCACTGGTAATCGAGTATGTTCCGCCCTCTTTTTGAGAAATGAAAGTGAGTAGTTTTTGAGCAATTGATTTTGCTTCTACTTCTGAAATTCTTTGATTTGTTAAACTTCGGTATATCGGTGCATATCCCTTGACATTTCTTTCTTTTAGCACCAATTTTTCTCGAACTACGGCCCTATACCTTGTGCAACTACATTGCGTGCAAGTTAACCAAAGAAAACCCCCGTGCTTTGTACATACACAACCAGAACCACTATCGCAATTGTCTCTATTGACCGTTTCTTGATATGATTCCTGTGCTTCGTATTTTGTTGTTTAGGTATATAATTCAGTTTTATCAAAGGGGATAGGCACAGCAAAAACAACAACACCAACAACAATACATATAATTAATATGCTGACCCATATAGCGTGATGTGAACTGCTTTTATGATGCTTATGTTTTTCCATTTTTACCTCCATTATAACTTATTAAATATATTCGTCCTTGCTTATTGTATATTCCATTGAATATTTGGAACTACCATATGTAATAAACGCCTGCATCCTTATCTCATCAAAATAAAGAGGGCTTATGGTATATCTTTGAGTTTTTTCTTGTTTCGCTAATATTTCAAATGCATTAACATCCCCAATTGTTTGGTCACTTTCTTGGTCAGAGAGAGTATATGTTCCTTTGGCATAAATTGTTGTTTCGCCATAGTTCTTGAATGTTATTACAAATTCTTTAGTGTCTTTATCGTAACTTGTTTCAATTATCTTAAAATTATCGCTGGCTTTATTAGTCGCATCTGATTTAGAAAAATAGTAAGTGTCCAAACCTTCAACCTTTTTTGTGTCCCCAGATGCTCCGCTGGCAAACTTCACAAATACACTAATTCCAGTTTGTCTTCTCACAAATGTGCCTGTTCCAGCCAATTCATTACCTATAAGAACTCCAAGTTCAATGTTGCTATTTTTTATGTAATTCTGCGTTATTGTTGGAACATTATCTGCCCCTATAAAAATAACTGGTTCAACACCAGACATTATTTCTGCTTCAAGAAATTCACCATTTGTAAGGATAACTTGTTTTGCGTTTTTTATTTCTTGGTATTTTTTAACAATTTCTATATTATTCTCAAATTTGCCTCCCTTTGAAATAATATCAGGATTGAATTTGTCTAATTTCTGTTTTACTTCATCATCCAGATTACCATACAATATTAATGATCTTACATTGCGTGAATTAAGGAATTGCATTATGCTACCAATGGATTTTTCATCAGCAAAAAGAACATAGGATTTTGTTAGTGCAGCATAGGGTGCAACTGATACAGCATCAAAAGTATCTTTAGTATTTATAATTATAAATTGATTTATATCTATCTTTTCTGCATAATACAAGTTGTCATTCTCGTTCTTAAAGTCAAAAGGAGTTATATTGAGCAGAACCTTATACAATGCTCTGGAATAGACATTCTGCCAGTCCTCTGAATTTCTATAAATATGTAAGTTTACATCAGCAGGTTCTTGTGATATGATTGGGTCTTCCTGTGTGGGATTATTTGTTTGTTCTTCTTCAATCTTTTCAGTTGGAGTTAGGTCTCTTTCATCCCTATCACAAATATTATTGTTATCCTTATCTAAACAGCAACCCGATGCATATCTGATATAAGGTTGATTACACACTATTACATTATCTGATATTCTTGCTAAATCCTGGTCAGAAATTTTGCTCACATCAACATTTTCACATCCAATAATCGCAAAAGACAATAGAATTAAGAAGATTATAGTTGTAATTTTGTTATTCATTTTTACTCCCCCTCTTGAAATATTTTTCATAATTTTCGGACAACCAAAATTGGTTCTGCCGTCCTACTTTTTTGTATTTAACAATCCCATCGTGAGCCAATTTTAATAGTTGCACCTGTGCGGTATTCCATGAAACGCCGATTTCTGCCGCTATATCTTCAGTGGTTGACGGCCAGTCTGTTTTTTTAAGATAGTCAATTACCTTCTGCTTTGTATTCGTCAAAATTACACCCCCGATGATATGTCATAGGATAAGCCATAAGTCCTATATAAACTTTTCTGTCTTTACAAGCAAAACATACTGCTACAAATACATACTTCTTACATACCACATTGTTACGATTTTTGTCTTGATTGTTCCTTTTTCTTTTTACATAACTCCCCGCCAATAAAAGTATTGAAAATGAGGGTTTTACATAGCAAAGCAGGGTATGTATTTTCCAAGTTTTGCTCCAAGAAATGCTGACCTAATTTACCTTCTCGTCTACTAAATCATCTCGTATCCTTAAAATCTGGGGAAACCTTAACCTGTGCTCGTATCTGCTCTGGAACTTAACCTCAACAATGGTGCCAATGGCTATGTCCAGCTGTGAGGATGCCTTTGCCTCAACTCCCTTTCCAAGCAGTTTATATACCCACCCTTTGTTATCCTTGCGAGGCTCCCTTGCGAGCACCTCTAAATCTAATGTAGAAAAAGGCTTTAACTTAATCCAGTTATATCGAGAATTTGGGCTATATTGCTTGCCATCTTTTAGGACTAACCCCTCCATCCCTTTTTCCAAAATTTTCTTCATAAGGCAGTTTATGTCCTCCATATTGTCCATAAAGGAATAGGGTATTGGCTGCAATGAATTGGACGGCTCAATAATCAGTTGCAGGGTTTGCTTCCGAGAAAGTAATGGGTCATCAAGCAAGGATTGTTCTCCTAATTCCAAGACATCAAAGGGAAAATATACATAAGCCTCTCCCTTTTGGAGTTCCCGCCTCATCACATAGTTGGATGAGGTAAAGAACTTGCCTTTCACAACACATAACTCCCCATCCAATATAACCCTCTCTGCCATGATCCCATTGGAGAGGGCAGATAGGATACTTTCGTATTTCTTTGTCATTTCCCTACCTGAACGAGAATAAAGCCTTATGGTGCCATCTTTTTTCTCTACAAGGCATCTTATACCATCGACCTTCGGCTCAACAAATATCGCCCCATTGTTATAGATGAAAGTTTCAGGATGCCCTTCACCCACCAGCTGGGGCTTAAATGTCTTCAGATTTATCATCTTTCCTCACCACCATTCTGCCCTCATTAATTGTCCTAAACACCCACCTGCCTTTTCCTGCAGATGAGTGGGAACTTTTGAAATAAACAGCCAACAAAGCCTTGATGTTCAGCCTGGCTGCCGTCTCTGCCATCCCTTTCTCATCAATATAAACAAACCTGGCCTGCTTTGTTGCCTTAATCTCGCAGATATATTGAGCATAAGAAGTAAAGCAAACAGCGTCACATATTGAGTTCTTACGCCTACCTGATGCTGCCACACGCTCCGTATGATGACCTTTGGAAAACATCAGGTCACAAAAAGTCCTCTCATACTGCAATTGAGATTTAAGGTTGAGTGCCATATTTCCTCTTCATTTTCACGAGCTGCTCTGGAGTTGCTTTTGCCAACAATACACTTTCATGGCTTTTATATTTCTCCAATAACTCAAATTCCTCTTGTAATTGTTCCAATACTTTATCATCAGGATATACTTTGCCGTGCTGTTTGCAAAAATCAATCACTTTCTGAAAACGGGAACGATAGAAAACTTCACAATTAATCCTATCAGCAAATTTGAACACTTTATCACTACTTATTCCGTCAACAATTAATACAGGCATCAATTGCCTTTTCGGTAAAGGTCTGCAATCTAAACTCATACCAAGGGAAAGGCAACCCCACATTGCAGCAATATATTTTTTTCCTGCTGTTCCGAGATATTTTTTCCCCATATCTCTCTTTATGCTAACAACATACCCTTCGGCAGGAGTATTTAGGACATTATCATAAGTGAAAATTAGGTAGTCAAACGGCTCATTGTCAAAACGCCAAACATCAACCAATAATTTTCTCGTTGGCTCTCCATTTTTATCTAATTCAACATACTCTGGATTTCTAATATCATCTCTATTGAACCAAGAGGATATTTTTTTGGGAAAATCCTTGTGCAACCTTATCTGCCTGCCCCTCTTCAAAATGAGATACCACACAAAATAAAATATCGCCCTCTTTTCAAACGCACTTCCAAGCGTGCTGTTTTCTAATATTGCATTTTTTACACTTTCCTCATGAATTTTCGGAACTCTCTCCTCAACCTGGTCAACAGGAATAAGGGGATTGTAGTAATATCTCCTTTGTTTGTAAGTATATACCTTGACCCAACCCAAAGCAACCAACCTAAATGTAAACCATGATTTAATCACATCATCATCTATTCCGAATTTCCTCTGCAGAATGTCGATAGGAAAAACCTCTCCTGAATTAATTATCTGCAGGTATGACTTTCTAACCTCTCGTGGCATCAAATCAATAATTCTTTTACATACTGCTTTCTTATCCTTTGCATAAAGATAACCTGGCTTCCTGCCACAGACCATCTGGTTGGCAGGTATGGTAAATTGTGACCTGCAGATAATCCTGTTCTGAAACAACTCCCTAATACAAACCCCCAGATGGTCCCAACCATTATAGGCTTCAAAGCCCTTGTTCTCCCTCAATCGATACATTATTTCTGCCAGGGTTAAACCCTTGTCACTTACCGCAATGATGTCCCACGCCATCTTCTTTATTCCGACAATGAACCTCTTTTCATCCACCTGTTGCTCCAATAGATGGGTTTTCTGCTCAATATCCTCTTCGGAAAGACCATATACATAGAAAGAACTGCATTTCCTCTTGCTCGATTGAATACGCTTATTGCTCCTGAAAATAAGACCTTTCTTCATTAACTCTGCCAGATATTTGTTTACATGTTGCTTTATTATGTTATCAAATGCTTCATCAATTTCGTTGCTGGTGACAGCCTTTCGTTTCAGGATAAACTCCCATATCTTGTGGGTATTCGAGCCTTTAACAATCTGTATCGCCTGTGTATAATTCCGTAATTAGTTGACACTTCTGCAGTATACAATTGGTTTTTAAGATTTATAAATGGAACACCCATAAACACAATCTCCTATTTTGTCAACAGATTTTGAAATTGTTAATGGACTTTCGACGACAAAGTGTAT